>JAITWQ010000085.1 GCA_031285215.1 Syntrophobacterales bacterium
TGTAATTTCCCGGCCACCGTTGAAGAGGCCAAAGGGGCGTTCCAATGCTGCAGAATATGGGACAGGGTTATCCCTGCGTCATGTTCCGCAACAGTCTGGTCCGGCATGGTTATGTGGATTGTACTCATTTTACACACCTAATCAGGGCAAAAGGTTTCGTGATATTGTTAAAAAATGCCTTTTACTCGCTTCTTATCACTTCATGAAGAAAGGGCATCACCTCTGAACAATGTTGATGCCCTCGGACAACACACCGACCTGTACGTTCACCAGTCAGCGATTATAAAAAATATGGTAGGCACGCAGGGATTTGAACCCTGGACATCCACCGCGTCAGGATGGCGCTCTCCCCCTGAGCTACGTGCCTGCAAGCATTACAATAACCTATAATCTGAATTACCTAACAAAGAATAGCAGTTATGTCAAGAACAAAATATCAATGCCACAATGCCCTAAGGCGGAGCGTCACGCTGCGCCATGGTGTAATGTTTTAATCCGATGGCGATATATTTGAATCCGGAAATGATAGTGACGGAGGCGGTTAGCAGATAAGCCGTGAAGAGCCAGGTATGATCAAGTTCAAAGGGCATACTCTTTAAAAATAAAACGAGCAGAATAACGAGAATTTGCAGTCCCGTTGTTATTTTGCTGATCATGATGGGTTTGATGGAAAAGGGAATGGACATCATGAATAAGATACATATTCCCGACAAAATGATCACATCCCGGCTGATCACAATGACGGCAAGCCATCCCGGAATAGCCCGTTCAATGGCAAGGGTCAGAAAACAAGTTACAAGAAGGGCTTTATCGGCAATGGGGTCGAGGTAAGCGCCAAGGCTTGTTTTCTGGTGGAGTACACGCGCCAGAAACCCATCCAGGGCATCGGTTATGCCACAGATGAAAAAAATAATCAGGGCCTCCGGATAATCTCCGTTGATCAGGAAGATAACCATCAGGGGAACGAGCAAAATGCGTATTAGCGTGATGGCATTAGGAAGGTTCATGTTCTGCTTTTGTAACGGTGCCTGGCCGTTTCCTCTCGTTTATACCCGCAAGGATATGTTCAACATTTACTATGGCATCCCATCAGATGGGATGAGAATCAGTCCCGGTCCTTCGGGAAATTTTGCCAGGGTTTTATTGAAAATGTCATCAATGGCGGCTTCATAATCAATGAAGGTCTTATTCTCCAGTTCTTTTTTAGTAAAGCCAAAGTTTCTTTCCGTGGATCTTCGACTCGCCTGCCAGACCGTTTCTCCTGTGTTAGCGTTCCTTAGCTCAAAAGACAACTCAATGTAAGTGGGGGCGTACATTAAGAAGTAGGAAGTTTTCATTCCTTTGACCGTGCAGTACAAGACCCCTTCCGCCCCTGTCAGCTCGCCAATAACCTTTGGGGGAATATTTTCGCTCGCAAAACTCATATCTCCGTAAAGCCTTGCCAGGCGTTCGTCAATGGCACGGGCTTCAATCCTGGGGTATCCCTTGAAATAAAGGCTGTCAATGGCTTTTTGCCGCACGATACGGCTGATCAATGGATCGGTAGCCTTGCTGATGACCGGCGCGACGGCAATTATGTGAGGAATGGCCGGTGGCGGCGGCTGCTTAAGGGATGACTTATTCTTCGTACCGCATCCCGCGAAGAGGAGTAAGGATAAACAAAGGCATAGTAAAATTTTTTTGGTCATTGATTTCCCCTTGGTAATTTCCATTGTGGATAAATATTTTTGTGTTCATCTCCTTAAAAACCGTTTTTGATTCATCTCCGTTGGCTGCCCTCATGACGGTCAACTATTCCGGCCTTAAAACTGTCCATTTATGGCTGTTCTTCTTTTGCAGTCTTTTGTTCTTGTTCTGCCTTTAATTTGGCGATTTCTTCGCGGATGATGCGCTCGGCGATTTCAGGAAAAAGTTCCCGCGCCGTCTTTTCCGCAATGGCGGCAACCTGTTTCATGATGTCTTCCTTGGAGACCATTTCCCTGCGGACGGGGGGAAGCGTTTCGCCGACAGCGTCAACGAGATCATAAATCGTTTGTTCCGCAGAAAGAGAGGAGTGACCATTCTGCCTTTCTTCAACGACATCAACAAGATCGAAAACACCTTTTTTGGGTGGGACTGCTTCCGTATTCACCATGAATGATTTCCTCTGTTTTCCGTATTACTGTGTTTTTTTTGTCTGTAATATCTCTTATTGCCGCGTATCAGGCGGCTCAAGCATCATTCTTCCGTATTACCCTGATGCACAGTTTCATAGACGATTTTACGGGACAAATCAAGTTCTCTTGCAATACGGTCCACCAGATCCCGTTTGGAAAGCCCTTTTTCCGCCGAAAATTTATCGTAACATTCACTGATAGCCTGCCGGATGTTAATTATGGGCTGGGCCTGGTATCCCCTGACAATCAGCGTCACTTCTCCCTTAATGTCTCTTTCGTCCAGGGCGGACAATACATCATGCAGATCGCCGCGGATGAATTCTTCATGGAGCTTTGTCAGCTCTCTGGCCACCACAATGTGGCGGCTGCCAAGAATTTCTTTCAGCGCGCACAGAGTGGCTCGCAGACGGCGGGGGGATTCGTAAAAGACCTGTGTCCGCGTATCCTCCGCCAACGCCTGAATGACCGTTTTTCTTTTCGCGGTTTTTGCGGGTAAAAACCCATGAAAGACAAAATGATCCGTAGGCAAACCTGCGGCGCAAAGGGCGGTGATCAGGGCGGAGACGCCGGGAATGGGAATGACGTCAATTCCTGCATCAATGGCGCGGCGGATAAGGAGATATCCCGGATCGGAAATTGCCGGCGTGCCGGCGTCGGTAACACAGGCCACGCTTTTCCCTTCTTTAAGACGGAGGAGAAGGGAAGCGCTTTTTAAGGCCTCATTCTGCTCATAAAGGCTCGTCAGAGGCGTTTGAATATCGTAGTGGTTCAGCAAAATGCGGGTTCGCCGCGTATCCTCCGCCGCAATGAGGGAAACTTCTTTCAGGATGCGCAGCGCCCGCAGGGTAATGTCTTCCAGATTACCGATGGGTGTTGCCACAATGTATAATTTGCCCGGAGTGGTCATGATTTCGGCGCCATTCTCATCTGTGTGCAATCACCGCCATTGATAAAAGGGGATTTTATTTCAGCTCTTCCAAAGTGCTTAAAATTTTCTTCACCCCCATATAGGTTTCTTTCCCCTTGCCCCGGTCAACAACCAGTAAGGGCGTACTGGACGCGTCATCTTCCTCCATGTATTGAAGAATCTCCACCGAAGGATCAATTAAATCGGTCACTTTTGGTATTCCCCTGTCTTCCAGATACTTTGCCAATTCCTGGCTGTCCGTAATCTTTTCCTTTGCGGCGGCGAAAAGAAGCTGGCGGATATGGATGATTTTGTCCAGACTTCTCTCCTGCTGCGCCAAAGTGAGGTAGTAGGAGGAATAAAGTGGCGTATTACGGTTGATGGGAACGTCCACAAGGACCAAGTGAATCTTGTTGTCTCTGACCAGTTCATAGAGGATTTTTTCCGCCTCCGGCTCCAGCTTTTGGCAGGGATCACAGAAATAATCAGAATACAGGCGCACGTTAATCGACCCCTGTCCGAATTTGGGCAGCCCCACGTCACTTGTTTTTAAGGGAATGCTTTGGAAGAAAAAGAAAAAGACGAGGAATCCCACGGGAATCATTGCCAAAGACAAGATCAGTCTCTTCTTTGACAGGTTGATAATGAACAGAAGGCCAATAAGAAATGCGAGGACCAGACAATAGGGGCAATAGGTTTTGTGGGTAATCTGATAGGCGACAAGAAATATTTCCCCCCCCAAACCCCCGGCAAGGATGACAGCGATCAGGATGTCCTGTTTCAGAATGGAAACCACCAAAAGAGCGGACAGGAAAATAAAACCCCATATTTTTAAATCTATGCCAAAAACTTCTCCCGCCAGATAGAGGCAGGAAGAGCCGCAAAAATAATAAAAACCGAGAAGAACAAATCCCGCGATTGTCAGCGCAATATTTAATATTTGCCGGTGACGGGACAGAAAGGACAGATAAATATTATCACTCATGACATAAACCTCCTTGTCGCATAACCCATGCTCTGCAAAATGTTATTTTTCGTACATTGCCCCTGTCTGAATGTGTGAATATTATTTCTCAACAGGAGATTTT
>JAITWQ010000128.1 GCA_031285215.1 Syntrophobacterales bacterium
CCGGCAGTTAAAGAGGCATGCTAAATAATTATCAAACCCTTTTGCGAAGTCTGTTTCGTAAACAAAATAGAGCAAATGCCGATCAGATTAAGTTGGAAGCGACAGCCAAGTGCAATATATGGACTATATTCTTCGGAGGGTAATTTTGTTTGCCCTCCCGCATTATATTGTTTATATTTAATCATGAATTTCAGGACAAAAGAGGAGGTTTCATTCGTCATGCAGATTATACGGTTTGAGTCCATCATAGAGGGTAATTTGATACGAATTCCTGAAGAATATGTAAATCAAATCCCTGCAAGAGTGGCAGTAACTCTTGTGGATGTGGAAAAACCAAAATTCAGACCTAAAATTAAAAAAGAGCTGCCGGGTATTGAGGAATTCCAACCTGTGTTAGACACAAAGGGCTGGAAATTTGATCGTGAGGAAGCTAATGAGCGGCGTTAGAGCCTTTGTTGAAGGGTAGCTTGCCATCAAAAATATCTTTAAAGACTGATCATGAACATTCAAATAAAAGAATTAAACGATGGCCGCTCCATCCGCTTATTCTCTCTGTCACAAAAGCTGAGAAGCACACCCAAAATACAACTTCAGTATTACGATGAGCCTATACAATGAAAACCAGCGGCACAGATATTAACAGAAAATTAAAGATGTTTGTAAGGAAGGGAAAATAATAATTTACCAAATGCTGACTTATATCAATTTCAGAAAAGCTGTTTTTATAACTTTGCTTCTAATACTTGCCATGGCGACCATGGGAGCTTTCCTCCTCACCGCTCCGGCTGCGGCCATGGACCTGAACAGCCGCGTGGAAAAATTTGTTTTGCCCAACGGGTTGACAATTCTGGTTTTGGAACGCCATATAAGCCCCACCGTTTCTCTGTACATCCGCTATAAAGTGGGCGCCGCCTACGAACAGTCGGGAGAGACAGGAATGGCGCATTTTCTGGAACATATGATGTTCAAAGGAACGACAACCATCGGCGCTAAACATCCGGAAGAAGAAAAAAGAATCCTCTCCCAGATTAAAACGCTGGGGGAATTGATTGACCGGGAGCGGCAGCGGTCAGACAAGGGGCAAGAAGAAAAGATAACAAACTGGCAGGCCCGGTTGGATGCTTTGCAGGCGGAGCACCGCAAATTGTACATTCCCAACGAAATGGACCGCCTCTATACGGAAAACGGGGCCGAACATTTTAACGCCAACACCTCCCAGGATATGACAACCTACCTTGTCAGCCTTCCCGCCAATAAAACAGAGCTGTGGGCGCGAATAGAAAGCGACCGCATGACCAATACCGTCTTTCGCGACTTTTATGTGGAGCGTCAGGTCATCCGCGAAGAGAGAAGACAGCGGATTGAAGCTGATCCGGAAGGAAGCCTTTTCGAGCAATTTCTTGCCGCAGCTTTTGTAGCGCATCCATACGGGCGGCCTGTCATCGGCTGGCCTTCCGATATGGAAAATCTTTCTCAAGAGGCAATGACGGCCTTTTTGAAAAAATATTATACGCCCGCCAACGCGGTTATCGCCGTTGTGGGTCACGTACACACCCCGGACATAATAAAGCAAATCCAAAATTACTTCGGCGCAATTCCCTCCCCGGCCGTCACGCCGCCCCTTTTGACGCAAGAGCCGCCGCAAAATGGAGAAAGGCGCGTCACGGTGGCCTGGGATGCCAGCCCCACTTTGATGATCGGCTACCATAAACCGAATATCCCTCACCGGGATGATTACGTATTTGATCTTATCGATGCCATCCTCAGCAAAGGGCGGACGTCCCGCCTCCATCGCCTCCTGGTTCAGGAAAAAGGCGTTGCGGAAAAGATATTAACGGGCAGCGGCCTTCCGGGAAATCGTTATCCCAATCTCTTTGTCATCATGGCCACGCCAAGGGCGCATCATACCCATCAGGAACTGGAAGGGCTGATCTATGAGGAACTGGAGCGCCTGGCAAAAGAACCCGTTGGTGAAGAGGAACTGGAAAAAGTTAAGAACATTTTACGGGCTGATTATCTTCGCGGCCTGACCTCCAATAAGCGTCTGGCGGAACAGCTGTCCTACTTTGAAGCCATGGTTGGCGATTACCGCTACATGACCACTTATCTGGACACGATGGAAACCATTACCGCCGCAGATATTCAGCGGGCGGCCCGGACGTATCTGACTCCCGCGAACAGAACGGTGGGAACCATTACCCAAAAGGAGAAATAACATGGGACGTTTCTTTTACAGACCATTACATGGCAAAATGGTATCCGCTGGGAAAATTTTTCCCCTTACTGTCCTGTTTTTCCTGATTCTTAACCTCATCGTTATTGTTTCACCGCCGGGGGCGGCAGGGGAACAATTCCCCTCCGGTCATGAGGTCATTGCCAAAGTAACAAAAAAGGAACCGTCCGCCGGAAAAAAGAATCAGGCGGCTCCGAAAAAACTTACCGCCCCTGACCACATCGTCTATCCTCCTTTGGATTATCAGATTCCGTCATCTCACAAAATCACCCTGCCCAATGGCATCCGTCTTTTCATTCTCGAAGATAAGGAACTGCCCCTGGTTGAGATCACCGTGCTGATCGGAACAGGCTCGGCCCATGACCCGGAAGGGCGCGAAGGTCTTGCCGAACTTGTCTGCCGCTCCATGCGCACAGCCGGTGTTACAGGCATGAAAAGCGATGCCGTGGATGATCTTCTGGACCGCTATGCCATCCGCATAACGCCCGCCGCCGATATGGAAATGAGCCGTTTTTCATTATCCGTCCTGAAGGAAAATTTGGACACGGGTCTGGATGTCCTCGCCCGTATGGTGCAGACCCCCGCATTTGAAAAGGGAAAAGTACGATTGGAGAAGAATCTCCTCAAAGAAGGTCTGCGGCGGCTTGAAGACGATCCGCCCCAATACGCCTTCCGCGAATTAAGAAGGCATCTCTACAAAAATGATTCCCGGGGAAGGCAGAAAACGAAAGCCTCCCTTGACGCTATTAAGGAGGCAGACCTTGTTTCCTTCCACCGGAAAAATTTCTCCCCTGCCAATATGATGATGGCCGTGACGGGCGATATCAGCCCCGCAGAGGCGGAGAAGATGATTTTATCCCGCTTCTTCCCTGCTGATGCCGCCATACGGGAAAGACCAGCGCCCCTTCCGGCGCCTCCTTTTTCCGGAGATGGAGCGACGATTTTCGTCCCCAAAGAAACGCCCCAATCCGTCATCCTCATGGGTTTTCCCGCTCCGTCACGGAAAGAAGCCGATTACTTCGCCTTTGCCGTTCTTGATTTCATCCTCGGAAGCGGCGGTTTTCAATCCCATATTTTCCGCGAGATTCGCAGCAATCACGGATTAGCCTACAGCGCGGGAAGTTTTTACAAAGCCCGGGATAATTACGGCGTTCTTTCGGCCTACGCCATGACCAAGTCGGCATCGGCAAACCAGACGCTGACGATGATGAAATCCATTATGACCCATTTTGCCCAGAATCCGCCTTCGCCAGAGGAACTCCGATGGGCAAAGACGGCGATGATCAACAATTTCCTTTTCTCCTTCGACAGCGCGAACCAAATTGCCACACAGGAAATGACGGCAGCATTTGACGGCCTGCCGGAAAATTTTTTACGCCATTATCGGGAAAATATTGAAAATGTCACCCAGGAAGATGTGCGGGCAGCGGGAGAAAAATATCTTCTTTTGCCAAAAGCCACCATTGTGATTCTGGGAGAGAAAGAACAAGAAACACCGTGAGGGGAAAATAATTGTTTTTCCTTTTCCGTAATGTTATATTTTTGCCTATATTTATTGGAGTTTTTGTAAGAGTTTTATTGCGGATGGTTTTGTGTTTTGCCGTAGCGTTTTTCGTCCGCGTTTTTGCAGTTTGGTTGCCGGGGTTGGTTTTTCGTTTTCCCTGTCGGTGGTGTTAGTGGACTTATTCCCTTCCCTCTTCTTGCTAAACAGGAGTGATCTATGGGCAGTTTTCATCGTTTGTTTTCTTTCCCGCGGATGATCAGAATAACCCTCCTTCTTCTCTTTTATTGTTTTTTCTTTGCGCCACAGGCTTGGTGCGGAAGTGTTTCCGTAACGGCTAGTGTCGGCGCTGATGGAGGCGTAACGGTTACGGCAAACGGAACTTTTGCTGCTTGCATCAACCCCAACGGTACGACCACTAATTCGGGATGGGTATATTTATATCCTCCGAATTACTATACTTCTGACTGTCAGGCTTCTGGTAATGGTTCGGCTTCGTGTTTTAAAGTTTATAATCGTTCTGGCCTTCATGGTGACAATGTCTTCACCGGAAAAGTAACTGATTGTCAGGGTACAGTAACCGATACCTATACCCTTTCTCTGGATAACACGCCGACTGTTTCTGTAACCAGCCCGATTGGTACGGTATCCGGCCCTTTCGATATTGCGGGTACGGCCACCTTCACACCAACACTGAGCGAAACAAAGGGATGGATCAAACTTTTTTTAAACGGGTCATCGACATGGATGCCATCTAAAACCTGCAAAACGGAAACATGTTCTTTCAGCTATGAAGAATTGACGGGTACTAAGCGAGAGCTGACTAGTGGCGAGTATACCGTGAGATTAGAAGCAACTCAAAGCCTCACTGCCAGCGATACCAGTGCTTTTACCGTTAATAACACACCCACTGTCACTGTGACCTCACCCAGTGGCACCGTATCTGGACCCTTTAATATTACGGGAACGGCCACCTTTAAGCCGACCCTAAGCGCCACAAAAGGAACGATTAAATTTTATTTGAACAACTCTTTGCTACCTATGGCATCTAAAACATGTTCAACGGAGACCTGCTCTTTCAACTATGAAGAGGTGAAGGGGACGAAATACGAGATGAATCATGGCGGCCCCTATACGGCAAAGTTGGTGGCCGAGAGTGCTTGGAGTGGTTCCGTCAGCGACATCAGTACCTTTAACGTTGACAACATGCCCGCCATCGCCATTACTTCCCCTCAAAGCGGGACAGTATCAGCGTCAACGGCAATGCTTTCCGATATTACCGGTATCGCCACCTTTAAGCCAACTTCCAGCGCCACCAAAGGTACGATTAAGCTTTACATGAACGGGTCTCTATATGCGACCACTACCAAAACCTGTACTACGGAAATTTGCTCCTTCAGCTATAAGGAAGTGAAGGGTCAGATATTTAATTTCCAGGCCGGTTCCAATTACACCATCAAGCTGGAAGCCACAGCCGGCGGTGCTTCGGCATCAGACACCAAAGCAATTGAGGTGGTGGCTGATGAGGCTGAAGACGGCAAGCTGAAGATATGCGACCTTGCTTCTTCCGCCAACGTGGCCAGCGGCGATCTTGCCGATTCTTTGGAGCTTTTCTCCCTTACCGGTTCAGGTCTTTCACTTAGTTACTCCCGCATGGAAGAGAGAAAAGGTCCTTTGGGCCAAGGCTGGATGCACAGTTATGCTGCCCGTGTGGAAAGCGGCGGGACAAATTATTTCCTTACCGAGGGTAACGGCAGTCGCACAACCCTTGCCAGTAAAGGCAGCAATACCTACATGCCCAACGGCTCCATCTTTCCCAAGCTGGTGGTGGTACCGAATCAATCTTCCACTCTGACTTTTCAGGATGGCCGGCGCTACCTCTTTGATCAAAACGGAAAACTCCAGAGCATGGCAGACCGAAACGGGAACGCCGCTGTCCTCACCTATGATAACGCTGGTCTTCTCACTCAGGTTACCGATCACGCCGGACGCGTTATCACCTTCACCCATGACCTTGATAACCGTATCGAAACCATCACCGACCTCATGGGTAACATCCACAACATGACCCATACGGATGATTTTCTGACTGAGGTAACGACAACTCCGCCCGGTGGAGGGAGCAGTGCTTCCCATACCTGGTCTTACGCCTACAACAACGAAGGTTTACTTTCCGCCAAGACCAGCCCCGCCGGTCATACAACCCTTTACGCCTATGATACCCTGCGGCGGGTTAATCAGGTGACCACGCCCGACGGCAAGACGAAAACAATCACCTATCCCGCGGCGGGAACAACAACTGCCGTCCGCACCACAACCTTCACGGATGAAGACGGCGGCATCTGGACTTATATCTACGATGTCCAGAAGGGACGCCTCCAGTCTCTGACCGACCCTCTGGGCAATGTGACCGCCTACACTTACGATTCGTCCAAACGCCTCACAGCTCGTACCGATGCCCGGAATAACAAGACGACCTACACCTACGACGCCGCCGGCAATGTAGCAACCATGACCGACGCCCTTAATAAGAAAACCTCCTATCTCTACAACGCCCTGGGCCAGGTGACCAAAATCACCAATCCCTTAAACGGCATTACCAACATAACCTACGACACCCTGGGCAATCTCCTGACAACGACCTCGCCCCTGGGCAATGTGACCACCTATACCTATGACGCACGGGGTAACGTCACCTCCATCACCGACGCCAGAAATAAAGTGACGGCGTTCACCTATGATAATTATAACAACCTGCTCACGGTGACAGATGCCACCAACCTTACCACCACTTTCACCTATGACGCCTTCGGGAACCGCCTTACGGAAACCGACGGCCTTGGTCAGACAACGACCTTCACTTATGACACTTTCAACCGCTTGCAGTCCGTGACGGATTCGTTAAACAATACGACCCATTATGCCTATGACGACATGGGTAATATGATCACCCTTACGGACGCAAAGAACCGCAATACGGCCTATGAATACACCTGGAAAAATAACATCAGTAAAGTGACGGATGCCTTAAACGGCATGACGACCTATGCCTACGGCGCGGCGTGCGGCTCCTGCGGCGGCGGAGCCAATACCCTGACATCACTAACCGACGCCAAAGGGCAGACGACGTCGTGGCATTATGACCTTGCGGGACGCCTCACCAAAGAGACAAATCCTTTACTCAAGGAAACCCTCTTTGCCTATGACGGCGTGGGAAATTTAACTTCCCGCACCGACGCCAGAAACAACGCCGTTACTTACGCCTATGACGCTGTGGACCGTCTGACCCAGGTAAACTATCCCAATCAGACGACGGCAGCTTACACTTACGACGCTTTGGGGCGGATGCTGACGGCGGCCAATCCCCATATTACCTATACTTACGTCTATGATGCCGACAGCCGCGTTACCTCTGTGACGGACAACCGCGGCTATGGCATTGCCTATCAGTATGACGCAGCGGGTAACCGCACGCAAATGACCCTCTTCCCCAATACCCCGGCCCAGCGGATTACCACTTACTCCTATGACAACGCCGGGCGTCCTGCGGGTATCACGAGTACCGCCGGGGCTTTTACCATATCCTATGACCTAAACGGACGGCGTCAAAACCTGATCTATCCTCATCAGGTGACGGCTTCCTATACTTATGACCATGCGGGACAGCTGACGGGCCTTACCCATCAGGGGCCGGGCCAGTTGATCGCCTCTTTCACCTACAGTCTGGACGCCGTGGGGAACCGAACGGCCCAAAGCGGCA
>JAITWQ010000147.1 GCA_031285215.1 Syntrophobacterales bacterium
GCCATAACCTCAAGCCAGGCAAGGGAATCAACGATACCGTGAAGGGACGCCTCGCCGTTGAACATTCCCTGAATAATGGGGCCGTAAAGAGAGCCGGTCAGAAGTCCCGATCCGGGAACCATCGCACAGAACCAGGCCGTCAGAAGAATCAAGGCCGCGCCCCTTGATCGCGGCTCAATCTTGCAAGCCTCCAGAAAGCTCAGGGCAATGGGAGTAACAATGGACACCCGCACGGCAATAGAGGCCGTCAATGCAGAAAGCAAAACGCCGATAATGACCCAGGCAATCATTAAAGTCAGATAAGTTGGCCGCCAGAGGTTGCTCACGCCAAAAATAACGATATAGGCAAATCTTTTACCAAGGCCGGTAGTGATCAGGACATAGCCAAAAAACAGCGCGGAAATCAGAACCCAGAGGGCATTGCCCGTAAAACCGATAAAAATTTTATCGCCGGGCAGTTTATTGGCCAAAGCGACGACAACAAAGAAAAGGCTGGAAATAGCGAAAGGAATGCCAAAGGGCTTGATGATCCACATTCCAATCATGACAATGGCGCCGGCAAGGACGTGCTGCCCGCCGGACGCCATGCCGGCAATGGGTTTACATATGGCGATGTATGCTCCAAGAAGGACAAAGAGTGAAAAAAACGCCCCCCGCCCACAGACTCCCAAACTGATTTGTTTGTTCTTCACCCTTTATCTCCCCTTGGAGTTCGAAGCAGCTTTCCTCCTTTTTCCCTGAACGGCAATTATTTCAGGTCAGGCACGTCCCCTTCCGTCACCTCATCAGGTTTGCAGGGATACACCTTGCATAACAGGGCGCGCAATGGCCAGCCGCCGTTGACAGGATTGCAAATATCAGGATCATCATCGGTGAGAAGATTGATATTCGCCTTCCAAACGCCGTAGAGAGACGGCTCTTCCGGCGGATCCTCCGGGAACCACCAGCCATGCTGCCCATGAACGACACCGGGATCAATATTCTCATCATAGGAGGCCACATGGCGGCAGCGGCCGCGGGGAGATTCGATCCAGGCCCACTGTCCGTTTTCAATACCCAACGATTTTGCCGTCTCAGGATGAATTTCCAGCAAAGGCCAGGGAACACGTCTGCGGTGACGGGGAATCTGGCGATGTTCGCTATTGTAGTAGGGCAAAAACCGCCCACCCGTTGTCAGAATAAGAGGATATTCCTTTGCCAGCTCGGGACGGGAAACTGGACTTTCCGGCGGCTCGCGGAAAGCCGGCAGAGGATCACAGCCCATTTTCTCCAGCACCGTCGCCTTTAGCTCCACCTTGCCCGTTGCCGTGCCGAATCCTGTCTCTTCATAGCGCTTATAGCCGCCTTTTCCGGCGGCAAAACCTCCATTTGCCATAAATTCCTTAAAAGTAATCCCCGACGGCTGCAAACGGTAATCATAGACTTCTTCCAAATCCTCCCACGGCCAGTATTCTCCCTGACCAAGGCGGTCTCCAAGACCCTTCCAGAATTTGTAGTCCGTCCAGCGCTCATGTTTACCGGGAACAACGGCGGGCATGGCGCGCTCACTGCCGACAATCATGGCATAGGCCCAAATCCAGGGGCGCTCAAGATAGGTCGTCCCGGGAAGAACATAATCCGCCATCTGAGCGCTGGGAGTCATAAAGAAATCAACAACCGTATAGAGGTCAAGGCTTTTCAGGGCCTCATAAACCAGGCGGCTGTTGGCCTGGGTTACCATGGGGTTACTTGAAACACCGAGAATCGCACGCACCGGATAAGGCTTGCCCGTAACAACGGCGCGGTACATGCTTGGCCCGTGGGCAAAACTTTGAAACTGACTGGAGCGGTTCAGGAACAGATTTCCCCAAACCTTGGACACATGTTCCTGAGTCAGGCGGAAACCGTCTTGAGTCAGGAGTTTGAAGCGGTCATAACCCAGCTGTTTTTTCCGCTGCTCCGGAGGAAGCTTATCAATAAGCTCTATTTCCTGCTCATGAATGATGCCGGGATAGGCTGTGGTAAACAGATCGCCGCCCTTTACATCAATGTTGCCGGTGATTGCCCGCAGGATAAAAACCGCTTGCAGCGTTTCCATGGAATTCTGAATATGCTCAATACCAATGCCGTGTGTCAGGGCTGCCGGTTTGGATTTTGCGTATATCTCCGCCGCCTGGCGAATCTTATCCGCAGGAACGGTTGTAATTGCGGCTGTTTTCTCCAGGGTAAATGGTTCTACCCGTTCGCGCACCTCTGCGAATCCATAACACCATTTCTCCACAAACTCCCGGTCGTAAAGTTCCTCTTTAATGATATGGCGAATCATTCCCATGGCCAACGCGCAGTCCGTTCCGGGACGAACGCGGAGCCATAAATCGGCGTGGCGCGTGGCATCAATGCCGCGCGGATCAATAACGATCAGCTTCATCCCCCGGCGATGGGCCTTGACCATATTTTTCCAGAGAGCGTTCCAATAACGGGGGCCGCCGCCGCCCCACATCATGGTGCATTGCGTTTCATTCTGCACAACGGGGAAAAGTTTCCACCCGAACATGGCGTACATGAGGGACAGGTATTCGCCGTAACATATCTCGGCCATACCCACAATGTTTGGGCTTCCTAAAAGGTTGAAAAACCGGGTGCGAAATTCATCCGTAGTTCGGCCGGTACCCGTCGTAGAGGCAATGGCCTCCGGGCCATACTTCTTTACAATGACACTTATTTTCTCGGCAATTTCATCCATGGCCTGTTCCCAGGAAATCTGTGCCCACTTGTTTTCCCCCTTGGCGCCCATGCGCTTCAGGGGATAGTTCAAACGATCTTTATGGTAAAAATAGTCCGTAATGGCATTGGCCCGAGGGCAGCCTCGAACAATGGACGCAAAAAGTTCCGCTTTGGGAAAATCCATATCAGGCCCCACCCTTACAAGGCGGCCGTCTTCAATCTCGGCGGCGGCCCGGCAGGCGGAATGACACTGAATACATACGACCTTTTTGATTTCCTTCATAAAGCACACACCTTTCTTGTACGGCAACGTTAATAAAAAAAAGCACAGTCATATTTTATCTTATAAAACTATTGGATTATCAATGCAAGACAACATCATGGGCAAGGCTGTAAAATGACCGCCATGCCGTTCGTCATTGCCATGAAAAGGCAGTTTGTTTTCGTTTTTATTTTTCGTAAGAGTTGGATACTGGCAACGGACAGCAAAGCAGAACATACTATATAAACTTCTGTCTGTTCCGTTGATCATGCCATTTCAGAATCAGAGGAATCGCAGAACGACGGCCTGTCCACCGCAGCAGGGCGTTTCGCGCAAGATTTACGGGTTTTGTTGGGAACTTGTGCGGCTGATGTGCTCGCCTATTTTTTTGTCTTCTCTGATGATGTGGTTCACAAGCCATCTTACCACAACTTTGTTAACGTTGCTGCTCAATTCCTCCGGAGAGGCGTTTTGCGCGAATTCCTCCGCCATCTTGCCCACGGCGGCTTTAAAATCTTCGTGCAGCTGTTTGTGACTTTCGTATCCGGGATAATGAAATTGAAGCTGCAAAGCCTCTTCGTCGTGAAAAATGATGAATGGTATAATTAACTAAAAAA
This sequence comes from Syntrophobacterales bacterium, assembly GCA_031285215.1. GTDB lineage: Bacteria > Desulfobacterota > Syntrophia > Syntrophales > JAAYKM01 > JAAYKM01. The sequence continues at coordinate 3,583 of JAITWQ010000147.1, forward strand.
TCCAGCGTTTTCTGAAGATGTTCCGTTTATTCGCCATTCTGACAGGAATGGACAAGATCGCTTACCAGCTCAAACAAGCGCTTGTGCTACGCGTCCACCTGCTCATTTCCCAACTTGAAGCTGTCGTTCCAAGCAATGCCATATCTCAATTTGGTCTCATCGTTCATAGGCTGTTCTCCTTACACAGTAAAATAAGGCTTACCTTTGCGGCAATAAATAAATTCTCAATTTTTCAAACACCTCATGGAAATCAATCGGTTTCCCTATATGATCGTTCATGCCGGAGTCCAGGCACTTTTCGATATCCTCGCGAAATACATTGGCGGTCATAGCGATAATCGGCACTCCGGCGGCCCTTGACGTGCCCAGAGCGCGTATTTGCCGCGTTGCTTCATAGCCGTCCATTTCAGGCATCTGCACATCCATAAAAATCACATCATAGCGTTCAGGATTTTCGCGGAACATGTGGACGGCCTTCACGCCGTTTTCTGCGCAATCTATTTCCAAACATGTCGGCTCAAGCATGGCCATAATGATTTCGCTATTAATTTCAATATCTTCCACCAACAGAAGGCAAGACCCATTCAGGGACAATTCTTCTTTTGTTTGTGTTTCGCCGGAAACAGCAAGCGCTGCGGAGAGGTATCTGTTGATACTTTCGGCAACGGTAGATTTGAACAATGGTTTGGAGAGGGAGCCGGCCACGCCGGCCTCTTTCGCTTCCGCTTCAATTGCGTTCAATTCCGCAGCCGAAATCATAATCACAACCGAATTGTCTGCAATGGACGCGCCTGCCTTTAATTGCCTTGTTAGCTCTATGCCGTC
>JAITWQ010000180.1 GCA_031285215.1 Syntrophobacterales bacterium
CGCACGTCAGGAATTTATGCGCCGCCTCTTCCTCATAAACTAAATCTTCCCGGAGGTAAAACTGACTCCCTTCCGCCAGTTCAACCAATGTTTTCGCCCGCCCCTGAAAGTCACGGACAATATGCCGGGCGAAGAACTGTTCCACCGGCGCCGCCGTTAAATCTTTCCAGAAGGGAATCATCTCTTCCGCCAGCCGTTCCACGGAATATTCCCTGATGTAATGCTGTTTCAACCAGAGGAGTTTTTCCGGATTAAAGACAGCAGCCGACCGGCCCACGGCCTCCAGAGTAAACAATTTGATTAACTCTTCCCTGCTGAAAATCTCCTGATCACCATGGGCCCAGCCAAGACGGACCAGATAGTTCATCAGAGCTTCGGGAAGATATCCCATCTCCTTATAAACCATCACCGATGTGGCCCCGTGCCGCTTACTCAGACGCGCCTTGTCAGCACCGAGAATCATGGGCACATGAGCAAATTGAGGAACGGCACAGCCCAGAGCCTCGTATAAGAGAATCTGCTTGGGCGTGTTGTTCACATGGTCATCACCGCGAATGACATGGGTAATGCCCATCTCGGCGTCATCCACAACAACGGCAAAATTGTAGGTCGGATAACGGTCGCGCCGCTCAATAATGAGATCATCCAGTTCTTCATTATTAATGACAACAGGCCCTTTAATAAGGTCGTGAAACATGGTGGAACCCGTGTCCGGACAGCGAAAACGAACCACGGCGTTCGGGGAACAGGGCAAATTTTTATTGCGGCAAGCGCCGTCGTACTTTGGCTTCCGCCCCTCGGCCATGGCCGTTTTTCTCTTTTCCTCCAATTCTTCCGGAGTGCAGGTACAGTAATAGGCCTTTCCTTCTTGCAGGAGCTCCTGTGCCATGGAGCGATGATTTTCCACGCGCCGGGCCTGAAAGAAGGGGCCTTCATCCCAATTAAGGCCAAGCCAGTCCATGGCGTCGAGAATGGCGCGGGTAGATTCTTCCGTTGATCGCTGTTGATCAGTATCTTCAATGCGCAGAACAAACGTGCCGCCCTGATGGCGGGCATAAAGCCAGTTGAAAAGGGCTGTTCTCGCACCGCCGACATGAAGAAAGCCGGTGGGTGACGGGGCAAAGCGTGTTTTAACAGGTGTTGGAGTCACAATAATATTCCTTTTAATTAAGTGATTTTCATGGCAATGACGGGGCGGTAAAGGTTCCCTTATTTTGCCCCGTTATAGGGGTGACGCTCCTCTTTGTCAAGGCGTGATTTGGAAACCGCCGGGGCATTTCGCAGGGATACAGGCCCGGCAAAAAAACGTTCGCATAAAACGCCACCCGTCCTCCCGCCGGGAACTTACCTCATTTCAAAAGGAATGATATCTCCATACCTGCGGCATGGCGTGTTGATTGGCGCTTTTTTCCATAATTTATCTTGACAATACAGGGAATATATAATTAGGTACCCTATTCTGTATAAAGTATTTTGCGGTTGATGCGAGTCATGAAAATCCATATACCTGAAATTACAGATGACGGACTGGAACTGGTATTTTCCCACGATGGAACATGGTTCAGGAATCTGTTGCCGGAAGGAGAAGAAGGTCTCTTTGCCCTTGAGCGTATTGATGTGACATGCCGTGCGCAGCAAGTCAGAGAATCCATCTATATTCGCGGCTCTCTGGACACAACCGTGGCAACGGGCTGTTCCCTTTGCCTGGAAGAGGCCCTTGTTCCCGTTAACAGCCGTTTCGAATACACTCTCACGCCTCGCGGCGGCGAGTTGTGCGAAGATCAGGAACTTTCTCGCGAAGATATGGATATGGAACATTACGATGGTGAAACCATTGATCTTGACCCGTTCATTATGGAACAAATCTTTCTCCACATTCCCATGAGGGTGGTTTGCAGTGAAAAATGCGCAGGCCTGTGTCCCCAATGCGGTATCAACCGCAATCATGGAAAATGCTCCTGCCATGAAAATATCGCGGACATGCGCTTTAGCGTGTTGAAAGATCTGAAAATAAACTAAAATCATAAAAAATTAAGGAAGGATATAAACCATGCCGAATCCTGTAAAACGACATTCAAAAACCAGACGCAACATGCGGCGCGCCCATGATTTTCTGACGCCCCCTTCAACGTCAAAATGTCCCCAGTGCGGAAAACCAAAGCTCCCACACCGTGTATGCAAGGTTTGCGGAACTTATAAAGGAAGAGACATCATAACAACGGAAATATCAGACTAACCTGACGGTTTTTCACTCCCCCGCTGCCACGGGAACGGAAAAGTCAGGCGTGATTTGTCGTTTTCTCCATGCGTTCAGATGTCTGGGAGTAAAATCTCTGCATATGACGTGAGGAAGGAAATATCTTTCGCGGACATCACGCCGGACGCGGGGAAAATGAAAAAGACAGTTTCAGGTAAGCGCTGATTTCCTGCACAGAAATCTATGAGGAGAATTATATGACCCTTGAAGAGAGAGTTATGGAATTGATCATTGAGCAGCTTGACATTACCAGAGAGGAATGTGTGCCGGAGGCGTCTTTCCTTGATGATCTGGGGGCTGACTCTCTTGATTTATGGGAATTGATCATGGAAATGGAAGAAACCTTTAATCTTGATGTGGACGAAGAAGAGCTGCAAAAAATCAGGACAGTTCAAGATGTCATTGATTTTTTAAAGAGCAAAGGCGTTTCATAAAATCATGTTTGCCGTGGAAACCTCTGCCAGCCGGTCATTGAGAGGTGCGGACAGCGTTGCTTGCGCCTGTGCTGCAGATCGCTTTCCGCCGTGCAGCGTTTATGGCCGCGGCAAAAATGAGGTTTTCAGAAACACCCCGGTGGTAAAGAGGTATTTTCTTTGAAAAGAAGGGTGGTTATAACAGGGATGGGTGCGATTACCCCCCTGGGAAACTCCGTGGAAGATTCCTGGCGCGGGATACGCGCCGGCAAGTCCGGTATTGCGCCCATAACGAAATTTGACACGGCTGATTTCGACACCAAAATAGCGGGCGAAATCAAATCTTTTGATCCCCTGATCTATGTCAATAAAAAAGAGCGCCGCCGCCTTGATGATTTCATTCTGTACGCCCTGGCCGCAGCGGAGATGGCCGCAGCCGATGCCGGACTTGCGGGGTTCGACGGAGAAAAAGCAGGTACGGTCATTGGATCGGGAATCGGCGGATTGGCAACACTGGAAAAAGAGACGCTGATCCTTCGCCATACGGGGCCGAGGCGCGTTGCCACGTTTATGATTCCATCAATACTGGCAAACCTGGCGGCAGGACATGTGTCAATTCGTTTTGGCCTGAAAGGGCCTATCAGCAGCCCCACCACGGCCTGCGCTGCGGGAACAAACGCCATTGGAGACGCCTTTCGTATCATTCAGCAGGGTTTTGCCGATTTGATGGTCGCCGGCGGTACCGAGGCGGCGGTAACGCCATTGTCTGTCGCCGGATTTAATGCCATGCGCGCCATATCAACAAAAAACGACATCCCGGAAAAGGCCAGCCGCCCCTTTGATCAGGAGCGCAGCGGTTTTGTTATCGGGGAAGGATGCGGTCTTGTCATTTTGGAAGAGCTGACCTCCGCCCAGACCAGAGGGGCAAAGATTTACGCGGAAGTGGTCGGTTATGGCCTCACCGCTGACGCATACCACCTGGCGGCTCCCCCTCCCGGTCACGAAGGGGCCGTCCGCTGCATGAAAAACGCCCTTGCAGACGGGAATGTAAGGCCGGAAGACGTTGATTACATCAACGCCCATGGGACATCAACCCCCCTGAACGACCTTTACGAAACCCAGGCCATTAAAACTGTCTTTGGTGAAACGCATCCCCTCGTTCCCGTCAGTTCAACAAAATCAATGACGGGGCACATGCTGGGCGCAACAGGAGGCGTCGAGGCCATTTTCACCGTTCTGGCCATGCGGGACGGCATACTGCCCCCCACCATCAACCTGGATAATCCCGACCCGGAATGTGATCTGGATTATGTCCCTCATCAATCACGAACCAGAAAGATCGAAACAGCCCTTTCCAATACCTTTGGTTTCGGCGGGGTTAACGCCTCTCTGATATTCAAAAAATTTGCAGAAGGTTAAAGATGCGCCGGCAACTGATTATCGCTTCTGATCATGCGGGATTCGAGCTGAAGGAAGAGGCCAAATCTTTTCTGACCACGTTAGACATTGACGTAACCGATATGGGAACAGACAGTACCACCCCCGTGGACTATCCCGATTTCGGCGGCAAAGCGGCTCACGGCGTTTCCAGCGGGGCTTTTCCCATGGGAATCCTCATTTGCGGCAGTGGTATCGGCATGTCCATCGTCGCCAACAAATTCCCCGGTGTCCGGGCGGCCCTGTGTCTTGACGAATGGACCGCAGAAATGTGCCGCCGGCATAACAATGCCAATATGCTGGTACTGGCGGGGCGCAAAACAACGACGCAGCAGATGAAACAAATCATCAGGACGTGGCTCTCTACGGAATTTGAAGGGAAAAGGCATCAGCAGCGTCTTGATAAAATCAAACAAATAGAAGAAAAATATCAGAAAGGAACTGATACATGTCTGAGCTGACAAAATATGATCCGGAAGTGGCGCAAGCCATCCTTTGGGAAACGGAACGGCAAACGGGCAAGATTGAGTTAATCGCGTCGGAAAACTTCGTGAGTGAAGCCGTCCTTGAGGCGCAGGGCTGCGTCATGACCAACAAATACGCCGAAGGTTACCCGGAAAAGCGCTACTATGGCGGCTGTGAATTTGTGGATATTGTCGAAAATCTCGCTATTGAACGCTGCAAAAAACTTTTCGGCGCCGATTATGTCAATGTTCAGCCTCATTCGGGAACGCAGGCGAACATGGCCGTTTACTTCTCCGCGCTGAATCCCGGCGATACGGTTCTTGGCATGAACCTTTCCCATGGCGGCCATCTGTCCCATGGAAGCCCCGCCAACTTTTCGGGAAAATATTACAACATTATTCCCTACGGCGTTGATCCTCAAACAGAAACCATTGATTATAACGAAGTCGAAGACCTCGCCAAAAAACACAAGCCAAAGATGATCGTCGTCGGTGCCAGCGCCTATCCCCGCACCATTGACTTTGCCGCTTTTCGCCGCGCGGCGGATCTCGCCAACGCCGTAATCATGTGTGATATCGCCCATATTGCCGGCTTGGTCGCCGCAGGGATTCATCCCACCCCCGTTCCCCTTTGCGAATTCGTCACCTCGACTACGCACAAAACTCTTCGCGGTCCCCGGGGAGGGTTGGTTATGTGCAGGGAAGATTACGCTAAAGTAATGGGAAGCCGTGTCTTTCCTGGTACTCAGGGCGGCCCCCTCATGCACGTCATCGCCGCCAAGGCCGTAGCCTTTAAAGAGGCTCTGACAGACGAATTCAAAGCATATCAGGCCCAAATCGTTAAAAACGCCAAAGCGCTGGCGGCCAGCCTCATGGAAGAAGGTTTTCGCCTGGTATCGGGAGGAACGGATAACCATTTGATGCTGGTTGATCTTACGGACAAAGAGATAACGGGAAAAGAAGCCCAGGAGATTCTGGATTTCACGGGTATCACGGTTAATAAAAATGGTATTCCCTTTGATACCAAAGGCCCCATGATCACAAGCGGTATCCGTATCGGAACGCCGGCGGTCACAACAAGGGGAATGAAAGAAGGGGAAATGAGGCGCATTGCCGCGCTGATCGCGATGACACTCAAGAATATCAAAGATGAAGGCAAAATTAAAGAGGCCCGGGAAGGGGTAAGAGAATTATGCGAAAAATTCCCCCTTTACAAAGAACGCATCGCCAAAGGAAAAGAGGAGCTTCGGCAGGTACAGGGCGTTTAAAAACATTGTCATGGGGGTATCATAGGTTTACGGAATAGCGGTTTTATCGTTCGGGAGAAAACCATAACACGCGAAAACAAACTTGTTTTTACAGATGAGGGGTTAACATATCAGGAGCAAATGGAGAAAAACCTGATAAATCGTCCGAGCTGGGACGAATATTTCATGAATATCGTGACCATTGTCGCCGAAC
>JAITWQ010000216.1 GCA_031285215.1 Syntrophobacterales bacterium
CAAGTTCCATGTTTGCGGACATTCCGCTGAAAAATAATACGCAGCCCTTCCAGGGTCAGCATATCATCCACGCCATCAATCATTTTGGATTCGGAAGCAATGACAGAGGCAAGGCCTCCTGTCGCGACAACATGGGGATTTGACTTGATTTCCTCTTTCATCCGCTGCACGATACCATCCACCAGCCCTGCATAGCCGTAAATAATTCCGGCCTGCATACCGCTTATCGTATCTTTGGCAACAATGGATTTGGGCTTGGTAAATTCCACCCGGGGCAGTTTGGCCGCCCTCTGAAAAAGAGCCTCGCTGGAAATGACAATACCCGGCGTGATACAGCCGCCCATATATTCCCCTTTCGGGGAAATATAGTCAAATGTCGTGGCGGTGCCAAAATCAACAACGATGAGGTCTTTTCTGATCCGCTCATAGGCGGCAACGGCATTGACAATGCGATCCGCACCAATTTCGCGGGGATTATCGTAAAGGATGGGCATACCCGTTTTGACGCCGGGGCCGACAATGAGGGGTACGATCTGGAAATACTTTTGGCAGACATGCTCCAAAATATTCAACATGGGCGGCACAACGCAGGAAATAATGATATGTTCAATCCCCCGGGAGCTGATATGGCTGAATTTATAGAGGGAATAAATGAGCATCCCATATTCGTCAACGGTGTGGCCGATCACCGTGCGGATACGCCAATCGTGAACCAGCTCCTCTCCATCATAAACGCCCAACACGGTATTTGTATTTCCGACATCAATTACCAGTAACATGAAGGTATCCTCTTGATTTTATGAATTTTTTCTGACGAGAAGGGAAATATCGGCGGCGCGCACGGAATGAGTGAGGGAACCAACGGAGATAAAATCAACGCCAATTTCGGCAATTTCCCTTACATTTTCAATGGTTATATTTCCCGATGCTTCCAATGGCGCCCTTCCCTGCACCATTTCCACGGCCTCGCTCATTTCTTCCAGGGACATATTATCCAGCAATAAAACATCCGCCCCTGCCTGCAGTGCCTCCTGAATCTCCTGAAGATTACGGCATTCCACTTCAATTTTAAGAAGATGAGAAATCTGCTGCCGGCAGCGCTTTACGGCTTCGCCAATACTTCCTGCGGCGTCAATATGGTTGTCCTTAATCAAAACGCCATCGCTTAGCCCGTGGCGATGATTCCTGCCGCCGCCTACCGCTACTGCATACTTGTCAAGGATTCTGAAACCGGGCAATGTCTTTCGCGTATCCAAAATGCGCGCCTTTGTACGGGCCACCGCATCAACATAGCGCCGCGTCTCTGTGGCAATACCGCACATACGCTGCAAAATATTCAGGGCGACCCGTTCCGCCTGGAGAATATGAGGTAAATTACCCTCTATCTCCGCTAAAATTTCCCCTTTTGCAACCCTCGCGCCGTCCTCTTTCCTGATGGTTACGGACAATGCCTCATCAAGGCACAAAAAAACATCACGAAACACCTCCAAACCCGCCGCCACAAGATCCGCCTTCGCTACGGCAAAGGCCTGCCCCTCCTCGTTTCCACGGAAAATAGACGACGTGGTCACATCACCCCATCCCATATCTTCCGCCAGGGCTTCTTCGATAAATCTTTTAAGTTTTGCCTTCATCGGTGTCATCGTTTCCTTTTCTGCGTATTCAATCCCGCATCTCCTTAAATTTACGGTAAAGGCTTTCCAGAGCGGCGTATTTCTCCGTCAGGCTCTGATGTTTTTGCTTCTCTTTTTCAATAATCTGGGGAGAGGCTTTTTCGCGGAAATTGGCATTGGCCAGTTTGCCGGTGACAATTTGCAGATCTTTTTCCACCTTGGTCATTTCCTTCTCCAGACGCTGTCTCTCCGCAGAGAAATCAACCAGCCCCTCCAGAAAAACAAAAATGCGGATAGACCCGACAACTCCCGTGGCCACACCATCTGGTTCCGTCATGTCACCGGCAATGGTAAGCTCTGATAAATTGGCCTGATGAACAAGATACTGGCGATCACGATCTATCAATTCGCCCGTCTTTTCTTCGGGAACGGAAAGGGTAACGGCAATTTTCCTAGCTGGCGGAATAGACATTTCACCGCGGATATTGCGTATTTTGGTGATCACCTCCATGATAAGGGCCATTTCCTCCTCCCCTTTCTGATCTTCCTGTGAGGCATCAGTTTTGGGGAAATCACTTACCATAATGGCCGTATCGGCGGTGATGCACTTCTGCCAGATTTCCTCCGTGAGGAAAGGCATGAAGGGATGGAGAAGCTTTAAACAGGTACGCCAAACCAGATAAAGGGTACGCAAAACGCCTTCTTTTTCGTCCCCCTGCTCTTTCCCGTAAAGAACGGGCTTGATCAATTCCAGATACCAGTCACAGAACTCATGCCAGATAAACTGGTAGATACTGGCCGCCGCGTCGTTAAACCGATATTGGTCGAGATATTGCGTCACCTCCCCTATGGCGCGCTGCAAACGGGAACGAATCCAGCGATCCGCAAGAAGATCGCTTCCCCTGCTTAGTTCCTGATCATCACCGGCAGAAAAACCCTCCAGGTGCATGACGGTAAAGCGGGTGGCGTTCCAGATCTTATTAATAAAAAATTTATAGCCCTCAATACGCTCTTCGGAAATACGCACATCACGCCCCTGGGCCGTAAAAGCCGCCAGGGTGAAACGGAAGGCGTCCGCGCCGTATTTGTCAATCACCTCCAGAGGGTCAATGCTGTTGCCCTTGGATTTGCTCATCTTCTCCCCTTTTTCATCACGAACCAGGGCATGGAGGCACACCTCGCGAAAAGGAACATCTTTCATAACATACAGACCCATCATCATCATCCGGGCAACCCAGAAAAAGAGGATATCAAAACCGGTAATCAAAAGGGAGGTCGGATAGAAGGTTTGCAGGGCTTTAGTCTCTTCGGGCCAGCCCAAAGTGGAAAAGGGCCAAAGGGCCGAGCTGAACCAGGTATCCAAAACATCTTCATCCTGCCGGAGAATACCATGACGGCAATCAGGACAGGAATCAGGAGTTTGGGTGGCAACAATTACCTTGCCGCATTGATCACAATACCAAACGGGAATGCGGTGCCCCCACCAGATCTGACGCGAAATACACCAGTCGCGGATATTGTTCATCCAGTCAAAGTAGGTGGCTTCCCAGGTAGAAGGAATAATGCGCGTATTTCCCTTAATAACGGCAGCCATGGCTTCCTTCGCCAGGGGCGTAATCTTCACAAACCACTGTTTGGAAACGGCAGGCTCAATATCGGTTTTACAACGATAGCATCTCCCCACATTGTGAGTATAGGGTTCCGTACCCACGAGGAGCCCCTGCGCTTCCAAGTCGCGGACGACATTTTCCCGGCAGGTATAACGGTCCTGACCGCAATAGACGCCTCCCAGCTCATTAATAACGGCATTGCCGTCCATGGTCTTAATTATTTCCAGATTATGGCGTCCGGCCATGGCAAAGTCGTTGGGATCAGAGGAGGGAGTAATTTTCACCGCTCCCGACCCAAACTCCATGGTCACATAATCGTCGGCAATAACGGGAATACGGCGGTTGACAAGGGGAAGGACGACTTCTTTACCGACTTTGTCACAATATCGCGCATCATCGGGATGAACGGCAACAGCCGTATCGCCAAGCATAGTTTCCGGACGCGTCGTCGCCACGATAATATGGCCGGAACCATCGGCATAGGGATAACGGATATTCCAAAGAAAACTCGCCTCTTCCCTGTATTCCACTTCCAGATCGGAAATGGCCGTATGGCAGCGGGGACACCAGTTAACGATATAATCACCCTGATAGATCAATCCTTCGTTATAAAGGCGGACAAAAACCTCGCGCACGGCATGACTTAAACCGTCATCCATGGTGAAACGCTGCCGCTCCCAGTCACAGGAACTGCCCAGCCGTTTCAGCTGGTCAATAATGACACCTCCGTATTTTTCCTTCCATTCCCAGACGCGCTCAATAAATTTTTCCCGCCCCAAGTCATGACGCGTTTTGCCTTCTGCAGCCAATCCCTGTTCAACAACATTTTGGGTGGCAATGCCCGCATGATCCATTCCCGGCATCCACAAAGCGTTGAAGCCCTGCATCCTCCTGTAGCGAACAATAATGTCCTGGAGGGTGTTATTGAGGGCGTGTCCCATGTGCAGGATGCCCGTCACAT
>JAITWQ010000154.1 GCA_031285215.1 Syntrophobacterales bacterium
AATGAACCCTTTTGCATGTTCCGTCATTACAACTTTGACAATGGCGTCCCTGCGCACACATTCCCGGATTATTTCGCACACTTTGTAAGCGGCAATGCCGCCGGTTATTCCAATAAGAATTTTTTTGTCTTTTAACATATCATACACCCTTCTCAGGGGAATTTATTTTTAAACAATTTTAATTTATAACAATAAAACCCTGCAAATTCAAGGTTAATTGTACTTTATCAGCTGATTTATCTTGAAAAATCAACGATAAATGCTATATGTGGGTGGTAAAATGCAAATCAATAGAAATCAATCAGATCATCAGATTCAGCGGAGACAGCTATTTTCTATGAAGAGACATATGAAAGCTAAAAAACGGACTCTTGCCATTTTTATGGGCATTACTTTGCTGGCGGCAGGCATAACAGGACTTTTCTTTCTTCCCATTTTTGATTGGAGCAAACCGGAAATTGTTCTGACTCCCGACATTAACACTATTGGCCGCAGCCAGACATTCAACACGGATTTTGCAACACGCAAAAGCGCCCTTAAAGAAATTCGGATTACCATAGCCCAAAATGATAAGGAACAAACCCTGGCCGATATCTCTTATGATACACCGGAAACATATTCGCAAGAAATCTCCCTGGTTTTCAACCCATCCCAGATGGAGCTGGCAGACGGCCCTGCCAGGCTGAAAATTACCGCGAAAAGCTTTTCCTGGCTCCGCAGTAAGGCAACCCTTACAAGAAATATAGTAATTGACCTGATCCCGCCGCAAATATTTCTTCTCAATACGGCAAATTATATCAATCCGGGAGGCACATGTGTTGCCCTTTTTCAGGTCTCCAAACCGGTCACGGAGGTCGGAGTTTTTGTCAATGAAACATTTTTCCGCGCCTATCCCGTTACGGTATCTGGTAAACCTTGTTATCTTAGCTACTTTGCCATTCCCATGAGCGCCAATGACCGCACTCCCGTTATTCGCGCTTTTGCCAGGGATATGGGGAACAATGAAACATCAGTCGGCATACCTTTTACCCTCAAGAAAAAACGATTTCGCCATGATAAACTGAATATCAGCGATGCCTTCCTCCAGCGGAATATGCCGGATTTTCAGGCTGCTTTTCCCGAACTGAGAGACAAATCGCTTATTGATACCTTCCGCCATATTAACACGGTCATGCGGGATGATAATTTTAAGACAATTCAAGCGATTTGTAAGCAATCCCAACCTGAAATTCTTTGGCAAGGCCCTTTCCTCCGCCTGAAGGACAGCGCCACCATGTCTCTTTACGGAGACTATCGGTCGTGGCTTTACCGTGGCCAGGCCGTTGGCGAAAGTATCCATGAAGGGGTTGACCTTGCTTCCACAGCGCAAGCTCCTGTCATGGCAGCCAACAGCGGCTTGGTCGTTTTTACGGGAAACCTGGGTATTTATGGTGAAACAGTGATTATTGACCACGGTATGGAAATGATTTCTCTGTATGCCCATTTAAGTTCCATTCACGTTGAAAAAGGGCACAAGGTTAATAAAGGAGATACTATCGGCAACACGGGGCTTACCGGATTAGCAGGCGGTGACCATCTCCATTTCTCTATTATGATCGGAGGACAGTTTGTGAATCCCGTTGAGTGGTGGGATCATCGCTGGATTTCGGATAATGTAACCCAAAAAACAAATATTTCCTTTTGAAATCAGATTTTTCCTATATCGCGGTGAAACACGCTGAAAGGATAGTTTTGTTCACCAAGAAAGCGGCAAAGCTGATTGGCAATTACAACGGAACGATGACGCCCTCCTGTGCATCCGAAAGCAATACAGATCGTTGATTTCCCTTCTTTTTCATAGTGAGGCAACAGAAATTCAATCATATCGGTCATCTTCTCAACAAATTTCCTGCTTTCTTCCGGCGCAAGGACGTAGTCTTGGGTATCGCGATCGTGGCCATCCCGCAGTTTTAATTGAGGAACAAAATAGGGGTTGGCCATAAAACGAACATCAAAAACGATGTTTGCATCAAGTGGTACTCCATACCGATAGCCAAAGGACATCACACGGACGAGAAGTTTTTTGACCTTTTCACCGCCCAGGGCATCATACACCTTTTGGACAACTCTTCTCAACTCATGAACATTAAGAAAGGTCGTATCAATAACTCTGTCGGCCATCTCTTTCAATGGGAGGAGCTTTTCCCGTTCCAGGCGAATACCTTCCAAAACGGTTCCGCGGGGAGACAGGGGATGGACACGCCGCGTTTCACCGAAACGATTGACCAGGGCTTCTTCTGCCGCGTCAAGGAAGAGAATTTCAACAACATATCCCTTCTCCTTTAAGTTACTAAAAATACGATGATATTGTTCGAGAAAGCTCCGCTCCCTAAGATCCATAACCAAAGCCACCCGCGTTATCCCCAATTCGGGAACAGACTGAACATGTAAAAATTCGGGCAGAAGCGCTACAGGGAGATTATCAACACAGTAAAAACCAATATCCTCTAATGAACGCATGACAGTGCTTTTCCCTGAGCCGGACAAACCTGTGATAACGACAACACGCAATCTTTCCTGATCAAGGCTCATGATATTTTCTCTCTTTCAAAGGCAAATGATTTTACCCAATTTTCAATAAAGAATGATACATCCGGCACCTCCAGGGGAGATGGAAAACAGCAAAAGGGAAGGGCAATTTCCAAAACCAATCGTTTCCGGGCGTACATTTGCCCCTCCATATTCTTCCGCAATTCACACCACAGATCAACGGTTGCTTCATCTTGTGTGTACGCGATATTTTCCAATGTTTCAATGGTAATCCCATCATGACCGCGAAAAGCGGCGAGATTTCTGGTGGGACCATATGCCTTGCCCCGCAACACCGCGTTTTTAGCCGTAATTTCCACAAGATCATCAGCAATCCATACATGTCCTCTTTGAGCCAGAGTTAAGGCGCACGTCGTTTTTCCGCTGCCCGCATCTCCCGTAATCAGGACGCCTGAACCATAAATCTGCAAAAATGCACCATGACATACCGTTGTTTTTAGAAGGTGTTCGCGTATTATCCGCTTAATGCGGCTTTCAATGTAGTGGCTGTCATAGGAAGATGCGAGGAGGGCAATGTGATGCTTCTTGCAGAAGTCAGCAATTTCCCGACATGGAGTTTGACCCGCTGTAAAAACGATACAGGAAACGCCGGCCCTCTCCGTCTTGCTAAGAAAAGAGATCCGCTTCCGGGAGCTGATCAGTAGAGATAAACCATCCTTTTCGGATAGGACGGCAACACTGCCGGAAGATATGTCGCGGACAGAGCTTTCCGTTGCGGGAAAATATAGGCAAACACAATGGACTGCGTTCCTGTGTTTTTCAGCGGAGGGGCAGAAAAGCGTTTTAATATCCCCATCCTTTTCAAGCTCTCGGCAAAAGGATTGTATAGACAGTGAGGATGACTTCTCGGCCTCCTCC
>JAITWQ010000234.1 GCA_031285215.1 Syntrophobacterales bacterium
CTGGCAGCAGGCAGGGAAGAGCTCCGGTCCAGGCTTGATGCTCTCGTCTGGCAGACAATAGAATGCGCAGCCTGCTGCCGCGGCTGGAAAATACCGAAATGGGTTGCGGCAGCTATTACCCTGATAGCGTTATGGGGGGTCTTCATTGCCTTCTTTTCCCTTTTCATTCCCCTCATATTCAGCAAACTCAACGAACTTTCCAATATTAGCATGTCTCAGCTTGTAGGAATTTTTGAGGAACCCCTGGCAAACTTTCAGCGTTTTCTGGAACATACCTTCGGCGTGCGAGGCAGTGAAGTTTCGGTAACCGATTCGATCACGGCACAAATAGAGTCGTTTATAAACATTAATGCCATCGCCAATATTGTACCGTGGGTCATCTCTCTCCTCGGCAATCTTATGCTCGCCCTCTTCTCCATATCGTTCATCACCTTCTTTTTCCTCCGTGAGGACCACCTCTTTGCAGAGATGGTTGCCGCCATGTTTCCGGCCAAATATGAGCAAAACGCAAAGAATGCGATAGATTCGGCAACCAACCTTTTAATACGTTATTTTACGGGAATAGTGGCCGAATCAGCCGCTCTGATGCTTGTTTATGCAATAATCTTTATGCTTTTCGGATTTGGCGCCAATACGGCGTTCTTTATCGGTTTCGTTATCGGCGTCCTCAATGTCATTCCCTTTATCGGCCCTATTGCGGCTGTTTC
Organism: Syntrophobacterales bacterium; assembly: GCA_031285215.1. Lineage (GTDB taxonomy): Bacteria > Desulfobacterota > Syntrophia > Syntrophales > JAAYKM01 > JAAYKM01. Next base: position 708 of record JAITWQ010000234.1, read on the forward strand.
GATTTCCATACTTGTGGGCATCCTTACCCCGGCGGCGGGCATGACTCCCGGAGAAATGGCCCTTATCATCGGCGCGACCTTCTTTTGCGTTAACGGGCTGGATAATTTCGTTTTGCAGCCGATCCTCTATTCGAGCCGCGTAAAGGCGCACCCCCTCGAAATATTCATCGTAATCCTTATCGCGGGCAGTGTGGCTGGTATATTGGGCATGCTGCTGGCAATTCCGGCGTATAATGTACTCCGCGTATTCGCCAAGGAGTTTTTCAACAACTTTAAAGTGGTGCAGGCCCTTACCCGGCAGATATAGCATCCGTTGCACATCCCTCGGGAATAAATATTTGCATGATTACAGGCGAATCCTTCCTGAAAGAAAAACTCACCCATATCATGGACGGGGAAACGCCCTCCCGCGAAGAACTGGCCGCCATACTCGCCTTGCCGTCGCCGGAGTATCTTTATCATACTGCCGATTTGATAAGGCAGGAACAATGTCATGACGCCGTTTTGCTCCGGGGCATTATCGAAATATCCAATGTCTGCAATCAAAGCTGTCACTATTGCGGTCTTCGCAAGGAAAATAAAACGCTTTTCCGCTATCGCATGACGGAAGAGGAAATAATGGATGCCGCCCAAAAGATTCAAAGGGCGGACATTTCCACGGCAGTTCTGCAATCAGGGGAGGACAAAACTGACGCCAAGCGCCTCTGTGACCTGATCCGCCGCATCCGCACAGAAAGCGATCTCTTTATCACCCTCTCCCTGGGAGAACGCCCGGCCGGGGATTACCTGGCTTTCAGAGAAGCCGGTGCGGATCGCTACCTCCTCAAACATGAAACGGCGTCAAAACAGCTATTTGAGATTCTCCGACCCGGCTCTTCTTATAACTCCAGAAGAGAGGCTCTCCGCCTTTTCAAGGAGTTGGAATTGGAAACGGGTACGGGCTGTATGGTCGGCCTTCCCGGACAAACCCCGGAAGATCTGGCCGATGATCTCCTGTATATGAAGGCTTTGGGGGCGGATATGATTGGCATCGGCCCGTTTATTCCCCATCCGGAAACGCCTCTGGCCCATTGTCCTCCCGGGACAACGGAGATGACCCTGAAAATGATTTCCCTCACGCGTCTGCTTCTTCCCAGGGCGAACATTCCCGCGACAACATCTCTGGGGGTACTGGACAGCACGGGACGCAGAAAGGCCCTGCAATCAGGGGCCAACGTGGTCATGCTTGACTTTACTCCGGAAAACTACAGAAGGCACTACGACATCTATCCCGGCAAAACATACGTAGCCAGGGAGCAAGACCATACCCTGCGGCTTTTGCGGCAGGAATTGGAAGCAATGGGGCGAACCATTGGCCGCGATCGGCCCCGCGGGGAAATTCTCAAGACCAGCGCCAAGACAGCAAGCAAATAAAACTTGACCGGGAAAAAACAAATGCTGTAGGCTTCCCTTTCATTTTACAGAATGTGAGGAAATGTCATGGCTGTCGCGAAAAAAATACAGGATTTTGCTTCCCAATCATCATGGATCAGGAAAATGTTCGAAGAAGGCCTCATCCTGAAACAGAAGTATGGCGCGGAAAATGTTTTCGATTTCACCCTGGGAAACCCCAATATCCCCCCTCCCCCAGAATTTAAAAAGGTACTGCAAAATTTGCTTGATGAGGAAATACCCAATATGCACGGCTATATGCCCAATGTGGGTTATGACGACACCCGCACCGCCGTTGCCGCCTGCATCAGGGCAGCCCAAAATGTTCCCCTGGAAAAAGAACACATCGTCATGACCTGCGGCGCTGCCGGCGCTTTAAACGTCGCCCTCAAGGTTATTCTTGATCCCTTGGACGAAGTCATTGTCCCCTCCCCTTTTTTCATGGAATACCGTTTCTACATTGACAATGCCAACGGGAAAATGATTCTTGTGCCTACCAAAGAGGATTTTTCTCTGGATATGGAAGCCATGGAAAAGGCGATTACGGAAAAAACAAAAGCCGTCATCCTCACTTCCCCCAACAATCCCACAGGTAAAATATACGACGCTTCCTCACTGGCTGCCTTTGCCGCCTTGCTCCAAAAGAAGAATGAGGAATATGGTCATACCATTTATCTTCTCGTTGACGAGCCTTATCGGGAAATCGTTTTCGACGGCATCCAGGTTCCTTCTCTCTTAAATTCGTATCCTCACTGTATTTCCGCATCGTCCTATTCCAAAACCCTTTCCATTCCGGGTGAACGGATTGGATACCTCGCCGTCAATCCTGCCATTGACGATTATAAAAATCTGATGGACGGTCTAGCCCTCTATAACCGCGTATTGGGGTTTGTCAACGCGCCGGCCTTTATGCAGCGCGCCATTACCCGTATGCAGGGAATATATGTTGATGTTGAACAGTACAAAAGAAAACGCGATCTTTTATGCGAAGGGCTTCTCGCGGTTGGATATGATATTAAAAAACCGGAAGGGGCCTTCTATCTTTTCCTCAAAACACCTATTGAAGATGACGTCGCCTTTGTGCGCGCCTTGCAAAAGCGCCAGATTTTGGCCGTTCCCGGACAGGGGTTTGGCGGCCCGGGCCATATCCGTCTTGCCTTTTGCGTTGATGACGCGACCATCACCCGCGCCATGGACGGCTTTGCCGCCACCTTGAAAGATTATCGATAGATTTAAAGGGGTAACAGACCGAAAAACACAGGGCAAGACGTCATTGAAGCATGGTAACGCAGCCTGTTTATATTGTGATTCCCAATATCACAACGCCCAGGGACATTCTGCAAAACATACTAACCCCAACCAGGTAATTGCGGGGCAGAAAAAGGAGAATAAAATGATGTTTGGAAAAGTGAAGCTGTTTTCATGTTTACTCATATTGACCATGATGGCCGTATTGGCGGGGTGTTCGAGCGGCGATTTTGACGACAGCCGCCTGGAGCCTGCGGATAAAAATCTTGTGGGTACGTGGGAAAATGTTGGCCAAGGAAAAACATCAGTTAAATGGACTACGATTACATTTACTAATAGAAAAGGGGAAGCAGTTCTTGTTATCGGCTCCTCTGCATCGACTACGACCATGCGCATAACGAACAATTTCACATGGGATATGGAAAACGGACATCTGAAATTTACTTTTTTGGGTAATCGTACCCCGAAAGAAGAATCGTTTGAATACAAAATATCAGATTCGATGCTTACTCTGACCGGTGACAATGTTACAGAAACCTATCGTAAGATAAACGCTGATTAATGATCTCCGCTCCCCCTCGTTTCCTAGCGAGGGGGAATGACCAAAAAAACTTGAACCTTGCTGCGGTGACGACCGCAAGGGCCGCCCCTGTAAAATGGCGTATGCAATACACCCCTTATATGTTGTTTTCAGTTCTGGTGATTGAGTATGAAAGGAAGGAGTTTTTCATGTTAACCAACTCGAACAACAACTCCTCCAAGGAAAGTGATAAACACCCCGGCCATAATTGCGGGCTTAACCGGCAACGCGTTTCAAAATCATTTTTTAAACCATTGATTTTACAAAATCTGGGGTGAGCGAAGGGACTTGAACCCTCGACCTCCGGGGCCACAACCCGGCACTCTAACCATTTGAGCTACGCCCACCATATTCGATTTGGTACGCCAGCAGGGATTCGAACCCGGGACCTACGGATTAGAAGTCCGTTGCTCTATCCAGCTGAGCTACTGGCGCATATACATTATGTTCTCTGTGACCTTGCAGAAGGTGTTTCTGATAACGCCTTTACTTCTATTTGTCAAGCCATAAATCCACAGGGATTATTGCTTAACGTAGCCGGTAATTCCCTGAAAAACGTAACCTTTCCTGGTTTTTCCTGTCCCTTGGGGATCCAGGGCAAAGAAGAACCGTTTTGTCTTGGGATTGAACGAGCGGTACAATTCCCTTGTACCATCTATTTTAACCGTAGCGATGTTCCCGATTACGCCCTCATAGACATATCCTTTTAAGCGGTTGCCCTGAGAAAGGTCATAGGAATAAAACTGACTGATGGTTGCAGGATTATACCATTTATGCAGGGGCAAAGTAGCGGGAGTGCCGGGTTGAAAAAGGCGAAAGGCCAATCCTTCTTTCACAAAACCTCTTGAAGTCAGGCGCCGGTCTTCAGAGGGAGTCCCCGGCGCATAGAGATAGCTTGACCCGCCGCGATAGCGGTAAACATCAACACTGCCCGCCTGATCCGCGATGATCTCATAAAAGAGGGGAATGACCACTTCTTCGTCTTTGTACGAGACAGTAAGCTGATTGACATAAAGCCCCGGTGCCTGCGCCCCATTGACTGTCACGTTAATATAGCTTGTCTGCTTCGCCGTTGATCCCATCGCCGGAGAAATGGTGATGTGGCGGCGGTTTCCTTCGGCGACATCCCTTCTTTTGGTCATGATACCTTCCAGGAGCGCACCATCGCCATTGA
>JAITWQ010000239.1 GCA_031285215.1 Syntrophobacterales bacterium
GTAATCCGTGCCCCAAAAGGAAGTGACCGTTCTAGAGATGTCAACTTATCGGAGCTTTGTGAATCTTTGGGAATGCCTGGCCCAGGGTTAAAGCAATTTGAAATGAGATTTTGGGTGGGTGGTGAAACTGGTCATGCCATCATTGGCGCTGGTTTCTACAATTTAACGATTACAGATTTATCTACTGGTCGGTCTACATGGTACAAAGTGTCGGTATACGGGATAGGTGTTAGTTTTCCTGTATTCAGAGGTAGTTCAATGCCTGTAACGTTTTTTGCAGCTGATCCTAAAACGTCAAGTAGCTTTGAAGGATATGGTTATCTTGGTGGCGCTTCTCTTGAGGTGTTTGCTGGGTTTAAGTTTGGTGGTGGCATCAAAATACCTAACGGTCCCTTTATACCAGGTGAGTGGTTCACTCGATCCAGTCGGGATGTAGGTGGTTTTAACATAGGTGTATCTCACAACCTTACTTATTGGGGACGATGTGATTGAGATAATCTTTTTAGGCCTTCTTTCTATCTTAATTTTATGTTTGGGGATATATGTAGTAATTCACCCTGTTGTTGCTTCTGAAAGAATAAAAAGATTCTATATGAATTATCCGTTAATTAGATATGCTGGCGAGAAACAACTGACAAGTAGACCATTTCTTGTGAGACTTGTCGGGATAATCATCATAATTCTTGGTTCTTTATGCTTTTTCAATGTTCTTTATGTATAGCAACGTCACAGACGATCGAAAAGAGTGTGCCTGATGTTAAAAGACAAAAAAATTCTTATTGGAATAACCGGCGGCATTGCCGCTTACAAAGTGTGCGAAATAATCCGGGAATGTGTGCGCAGGGACGCCATTGTCAAAGTTGTAATGACAGAACATGCAAAAGAGTTCATTACTCCCCTGACAATGCAGACCTTATCGCGTAATGTTGTGTTTTCAGATATGTTTTCCCTGATAAAGGATTATGATATTGCCCATATCTCCCTGGCGGAATTTGCCGATCTTGCCGTTCTTGTTCCGGCAACGGCTAATGTTATCGGTAAAATTGCGTCAGGTATTGCCGACGATCTCCTTACGACGGTGTTTATGGCGACGAAAGCGCCGGTTCTTATTTGTCCGGCCATGAATGTCAACATGTATTCGAACCCCGTCGTGCAACAAAATATGACAAAATTATCTGATCTGGGCTATTTATTTGTTGACCCGGGATACGGTGAGCTTGCCTGCCAGACTACAGGTAAGGGACGGTTGGCGGAGATACCGGAGATCATGGAAGCCATGGAAACCGCTTTGACCGATAAAGACCTCTGCGGCGAACATATTTTGATTACCGCCGGGCCAACTCAGGAACCCTTTGATCCGGTGCGCTTCATTTCTAATCATTCTTCGGGTAAAATGGGATACGCCCTTGCAGCCATGGCTAAAAGAAGGGGCGCACAGGTAACGCTGATCAGCGGGCCTTCTTCCCTGCCCCCCCCTTCCGGGGCGGAGTTTATTCCGGTGTTAACGGCGCTGGATATGAGAGATGCTGTTATGTCCAATCTGAACAAGGCGACAGTAGTGATTAAAGCGGCGGCGGTTGCTGATTACCGGCCAATAACCGTTTCTCCTTCCAAGATCAAGAAAGGCGCTGATTCTCTGATTATGGAACTGGTGCGCAATCCTGATATTATTGCTGAAATTGGAAAGGAGAAAGGAAACCGTCTCCTTGTTGGTTTTGCCATGGAATCTGAAAATCTGATCGAAAACGCCCGGGAAAAATTAGAGAAAAAAAATATGGATATGATCGTCGCCAACGACCTAACGCAAGAAGGGGCCGGTTTTCAGACGGATACGAATATCATTAAAATCTTGTACCGTAATGGTAGATTAGAAGAACTGCCGATTATGAACAAAAAAGATGTGGCTAATCATATTTTAGATCGCATTCGTGCCTTGAAGGCAGAAGAACATTGATGAATAACGCCTCTGATCCGGATATTGCCAAAGAACTGCTGACGGTTATTGACTCTCTGGCCGTAACTATCGCTCAGGATAAAGAGGCGAAACGGTCTTTATCATATCTGACAGCCTCTGAACCCGGCGTAAAACGTAAAAATGCGGTAAAACCCAAAGACGCTTCCCCGGCGTTATCATTGGAAGATATCCGCCGCGACATGGAAAATTGTCAGCGCTGCCCTCTTCACGAAGGAAGAAAAAATGTGGTTTTCGGGTCCGGCAATCCGCAGGCCAGCCTTGTTTTTATCGGTGAAGCGCCGGGAGCTGATGAGGATCAACAGGGGCTGCCCTTTGTGGGGCGGGCCGGTCAGTTACTGACGAAAATTATTGAGGCCATGGGGTTCAAGCGGGAGGACGTATATATTGCCAATATTCTCAAATGCCGCCCCCCCAATAACAGGAATCCCCGGCCTGCGGAAATTCAGGTTTGTGAACCCTTTCTTGTTCAGCAGCTAAAGGCTATTTCGCCGAAAATAATTTGCGCCTTGGGTACGTTTGCCGCGCAAACGCTCTTAAAAAGAGAGGTTCCCATCACCGTTCTAAGGGGGAAATTTTACGACTATCATGATATTGCCCTCATGCCAACCTATCACCCTGCCTATCTTCTCCGCAATCCTTCCGCCAAAAGGCAAGTCTGGGAAGATGTACAGCAGATCATGACGCGGCTGCAAACAAGGAGTGGAGAAAATGAAGCGGATTAAGAGATATGCAAGCCTATTGAGCATTGCCTGTTGTTTGCTCTTTGGAGCATACGGTATGGCTGCTGGTTCCGAGAAAAGGCCACTGTTTGATGTGATCACCGTCAACGCAGTCATTACGCCTCCCATTGCCGAATATATCCTCCAGAGTATTCAAGATTCGGCAGCCTCTTCCGCCGATGGTTTGATCATTTTGCTGGACACTCCCGGAGGGCTTGATACGAGTATGCGGGACATCGCCAAGGGGATTCTCAATGCACCTCTTCCCGTTGCTGTATTTGTCCACCCGTCAGGGGCGCGCGCGGCGTCTGCGGGGGTTATTATTACGATTTCAGCCCACATTGCCGCCATGTCTCCGGGAACAAATATTGGCGCGGCTCACCCCGTGAAAGTGAGCGGCGGTGAAATGGACAAAACCATGAACGAGAAGGTCGAAAATGATGCCGTTGCCTATGTAAAAAGCATTGCGAACCAGAGGGGGAGAAACGAAACCTGGGTGGCGCAGTCGGTTCTGAAAAGTGAATCCATCACGGCGGAAGAGGCGTTGAAGCTGGGAGTTATTGATATTGTCGCCACAAATATTGACGAACTTCTGCAGCAGATGGATGGCCGCCGCGTTGTTCTTCCCAAGGGAGAAGTTACTTTAGAGACAAAAAACGCAGAGATCCGGGAAAAAGAGATGGGACTGCGCCTGAAGATTCTCTCCGTGATCAGTAATCCCAATATTGCTTATCTTCTTTTTCTGGCCGGCATTGCCGGATTATACTTTGAGTTTTCCAACCCGGGAGCTATTTTGCCGGGAGTTGTCGGGGGTATATCCCTTATTTTAGCATTCTTCGCCCTTCAAACGCTTCCCGTAAGCTATGCGGGAGTTCTTCTGATTCTCTTTGCCGTTATTTTATTCATTGCTGAAATAAAGATAATGAGCTATGGTCTTCTGACTGTTGGAGGCGTTATTTCTCTTTTTATGGGTTCTCTTCTTCTTTTTGATTCTCCGGAACCGGCCCTGAGGGTCTCTCTTCAGGTTCTGTTACCGACAGTTATTACCCTGTCCCTCTTTTTTATTGCTGTTACCAGGCTGATTGTCAAAGCTCAGTTGAGCAAGAAACTCACGGGGAAAGAGGAACTGGATGACGCCGTAGGGGTATCTGTAACAGATATTTCTCCTGTGTCTGGTACAATTTCCGTCAAAGGAGAGTATTGGCGCGCCGTAAGCGATAAAAACATTGCGGCGAACAGATCTGTAAGGGTAAAGGGTATAGAAGGGTTAACCCTTCGTGTAGAAGAAATAAACTGACTAGGAGGTTATTATGTTCGATAATTTTGCTGTTGTTATTCCTATTGTTCTGGTTGTGATGTTCCTTGCCTCGGCAATCAAAGTTCTCAACGAATATGAAAGGGCTGTTGTTTTTCGCCTGGGAAAACTCATTGGAACTAAAGGCCCGGGGCTTATTATCCTTATTCCCGTGGTTGATAAGATGGTTAAGGTTGATATGCGAACCATTACCATGGATGTTCCCGCTCAGGATGTTATTACACGGGATAATGTGTCCATCAAAGTGAATGCCGTCGTTTATTTCCGCGTTGTTGACGCCAATTCCGCCGTTGTTAAAGTGGAAAACTATCTTTACGCCACATCCCAGCTGGCGCAGACTTCTCTTCGAAGCGTCTGCGGTCAGTTTGAAATGGACGAAATTCTGGCCGAGCGGGAAAAAATTAACCTGAACATTCAGGAGATTCTGGATCGCAGCGCCGATCCCTGGGGTATAAAAGTTACTCATGTGGAATTGAAGCATATTGATCTGCCTGAAGAGATGAAACGGGCCATGGCGAAGCAGGCGGAAGCGGAGCGGGAAAGAAGGGCCAAAATTATTAACGCCGAAGGCGAATTCCAGGCAGCGCAGAAATTAACAGATGCGGCAGCCGTTATCGCGACAGAGCCTATTTCTTTGCAATTACGCTACCTGCAAACGCTGGTTCAGATTGGCTCAACAAACAATTCTACAACCATTTTCCCCATCCCCCTTGATCTTATAAAACCATTTATCAAGATGATGGACAAGGGCAACAACTCGTAGGGATATTTTGACGGGGAAAGGAGATGTTGGTTTTTGTCATGCGCCGCTGACATTTACCGGCAAAGAAATATATGGATCGTATCCTTTCTCCGGAAGAAATATTCTGTGACGATCTGGAAAACGTTTTAAATATGATCGCCGATCATTCGCCTTTTCCCCAAGGGAAAGGCGATGGTCCGCGCCGATCAGCCAAGCTTCATGCGGCGCGTATTCATCTCTGTGAAACCGTCTATTTCGGTCAGCTTGCTTATCAAATGCTGATGCCTTCCAAGACAGTTGAGGTCTGTTCCGGTTACGGTATTCCTTCTTTAGTTGCGGCGAAGCAGTTTGGAATTCATGTCACATGCGTTGATACCGACGAAGAGGGGCTGGCCGTGGGACGGGTTATTGCTGAAAATCTTCAGGTATCCCTTTGTCAGGTCAAGGAGGATTTGTTTTCCTATCTGCGGAGGGAATCCCTTGCGGGTATGACCCTCATGACCACTGCCGCGTTCTGCTTTGATCAGGAAAACAACCGCCCTCATGGATCGGGAGAGAGTGATCTTGTTGACCTTGCCATTACCAATGAAATGGATCTGGCGGTACTTCCCTATCGGAGCGGTGAAACGATGAAAACGGGCATTTCTCAGGAAAAGAAACGGCTTGCCGCTTATCAGGAGCGGCTCGTGGAAGCAAATTACGATGTCAGGCTCCATTCGACGAAGCATGTTTTGCCGCAATCAGGAGCGCCCGATTGGTTTTATCTGGATATCTTAACCGCCAGGAGAAACAAAATTTCCTGATGAGGCAAGGTTTACCCGAAAGGCATGGGCCACCACGACAACGGGGTTTTTAATCATGCCTGTTTTTCGCCTTACAAGCCAGATTCTTTTTCCTCCCCCTCATATGGCATCCCCGGATGGTATTTTGGCTGTTGGTGGCGATCTCACCCCTGAGCGTCTTTTGGAGGCTTACCGCCAAGGTATTTTCCCATGGTACGCCGATCCTGAACCCATTATCTGGTGGTCTCCCAATCCCCGCTGTGTTCTTTTCCCCACGGAAATAAAGGTGTCTCGTACCATGCGGCAAATTTTGCGGCAGAAACGGTTTGCCATAACCTTTGATCATAGTTTCCCGGCAGTAATTGCCTCCTGCCAGGAAAAGAGAGCCGGGCAGTCGGGAACATGGATTACGGAAGAGATGAAAGACTCTTACATCAAACTCCATGAAATGGGTTATGCCCATTCTGTAGAAGCCTGGTTCGAGGGTACACTGGCGGGGGGACTTTATGGCGTTTCCCTGGGACGGTGTTTTTTTGGAGAATCCATGTTCAGCCATGTAAGCAATGCCTCTAAGGCAGCCTTCATCACTTTAGCTGAGTCTCTCCAGGAAAGGGGATTCGGACTTATTGATTGCCAGGTTCGCTCTGATCATCTTCTGTCGTTGGGTGCTAGGGAAATCCCTCGGGAAATTTTTCTGGCCCTCCTTGAACATCTGCTGAGCTATGAAACATATCGGGGAGACTGGTGGAGAAATTTACAAGGGCAACAGTAAAGGCGTGTTAAAAAGCCTTTGATTTTTGATTTTTGTAAAACTCCCAAGAAAATTATGGTTAATTTGCGAGGCATTATACAGGAGATTAAACGTGTAACGCATTACGCACCGCATACCTTTCTTCTCTATTCCCAGGGGGCATTCCAGAAGACAATAAACTCATCTTATCGTATGTTCCCTGATATTAACAGGTTACATGGCGGCAATCTTTGGTTTGAATGCGGCATAAAATATGCTATGATCTTCGGGATGTGGGAATGAAGCCTGAAGAGGAGATTTTGAATGGTTGAGCAGGATAAAATAGGCGTTGTTTTTCCCGGGCAGGGTTCGCAAATACCCGGTATGGGAAAAGATTTTTTTGATAAATTACCCATATGCAGACAAACGTATGAAGAAGCATCAGATGCCCTGGGATGGGATATTGCCGCCATGTGTTTTGGAGAGGATGGGCGTCTGAATCTGACTCAATATACTCAGCCCTGCATTGTCACCACCGAAGTGGCAATGATGCGGGGATTAAAAGAACTTTTCGGTTTTGAATCCCATTATTTCGGCGGTCACAGCCTTGGTGAGTATGCCGCTTTGGTTGTGGCGGGTGTGTGGCCGCTAAAAGATGCTGCCGCCATCCTTCAAGAGCGGGGGCGTCTTATGCAGGAGGCAGTACCCGTAGGCAAAGGAGGTATGATGGCCGTTATCGGGGAAAAACTGGATGCTTCCATTCTTTCGGAAACATTGCGAGAGCTTCCCGTTGATGTGGCTAATGTAAACTCGTTGAAGCAAATCGTTATCAGCGGCGATGCGGAATTTATGGCTGAGGCGGAATCACGACTGTCAGAAAGGCTTGGCAAGGATCAATCCGTGAGGTTTGTTACGCTGAATGTCAGCGCTCCTTTCCACAGCCGCTTTATGTCGCCCATCAGTGGTGATTTTGAAGAATTTCTTCGTCAATTTACAGCAAGTATGGTTCCTGAAAATGCCCAAAAAGTTACCTCCAATTACACGGGCGGATTTCACGAAGCAAAAACAGATACTGTTATTTACAATCTTGTGCAACAACTCAATCATGCTGTGCAGTGGGTGGATAACATGAAGGCTCTGTCTTCATGTGCGGGAAAGATTTACGAAGTGGGGCCGGGGCGTCCTCTGCGGGCATTTTTTCAAACTCTGAATATGGAGTGTACATCCCTTACAACGTTATCAGCGGCGGAACGGTTATTTATACAGAAGTGAGACCTTTGCGGAATTATTTTATCTTATAAAGAAAGGATCCCATATGGATTTCAACCTGGATGAAAATCAGCAAATGTATTTTGATATGGTGACCAAGTTTGTCAAGAATGAAATCAGCCCTTTTGTTCTTGAATGGGATAAGGAACATCTCTTTCCGTGGCAGACCATTAAAAAGGCCTGGGAGTTGGGGATTCTTAATCTGAGCATTCCTGAATCCGTCAAGGGATATGAAGTGGATGTCGTTTCCACAACCATGATCATTCGTGAATTATCCTATGGTGATACGGGCATTTCAACATCGGCCATGTGTAATGATCTGGCCAATACTGTCATTGCCCAGCATGGCACGGATGAACAAAAAGAAATGTTTCTGAAACCTTTTGCCACGAAACCGATTCTGGCGTCATTCTGCCTGACGGAACCTAACGCCGGTTCTGATAATTCCGCCATGACAACCTTTATCCAGAAACTTGACAATGGCAATTACATCTTGAATGGTGCGAAGTGTTTTATTACGAATGCTTCCTATGCCTCCCAATTTACAGTATTTTGTAAGGTTGGCAAACCATCCAGCCAGCTTATGGCTTGTGTGATTGTGCCTGCGCCGCATTTGCTTCCCGAGGATTTGCAGGGACCCATCACAACGAGCCGGGAAATTATCCTGCCCACAGGGGGAAAGATTATCCTTGGAAAACCTGAAGATAAATTGGGACAGAGACTTTCCAATACAGCAAGCGTTACTTTGGAGGATGTGATTATTGAACCTCATCAAATCATTGGTGATCGCCGGCGGGGGTTCCAGTACGTGATTGATGTTTTGGATTATGCCCGTCCCATGGTCGCGGCCATTGGCGTGGGATTAGCCCGCCGCGCCTTTGATGTGACCGTTGCTTATACCAGGGAAAGAAAACAATTCGGTCAGCGCATTTGCGATCTTCCGGTGGCCCGCAATACGCTGGTGCAAATGTGGAAAAAGCTGGAATTGTCCGAATTAGCGTTGATGCGGGCAGCTGTTAAGGTCCAGGACAGGGAGGAAGACCGGGGAATATATGCTTCTCTCGCAAAAAATGTGGGATCAGAAGCCGCCCTTTACTGTGCCAATGAAGGCCTCCATCTCCATGGCGGTTATGGATTTATTACCGAATATGAAATATCAAAACTTGTCCGTGACGCCCACATCATTGATATTTATGAAGGCGTGCGAGAGGTTCAGGACATGATTATCGGGCGGGAGATTGTCTGATTATGTTGTATTTGCACGGGATTGGACATTTCCATCCGGAAAACGTCATTGATAACGCTCTGCTGGAAACGCTGGATATCGGTACCAATGAGCAATGGATTTTAGAACGGGTTGGGATTCATTCCCGCCGCACGATTTTAGATCTGGATTATATCAGGAAAACAAAAAACCAGGATCCGCGCGGTATTTCTGAGGCCAGTTGTTATACAAATGCCCAAACGGGAGCGATGGCGGCGCGGATGGCCATTGC
>JAITWQ010000037.1 GCA_031285215.1 Syntrophobacterales bacterium
CGCCTCAGTAAATTCATGAACCGTATTTCGGATATTTCTTCGGACACCCTCAATTCTGTTGCCAAGGATTTCCATACCATGGTCAGAGAAAAAGGCGGAGATATTCTTGTATCCTTCGAGCAGCCCAGAAACATTGTGATTAAGGCTCTGGGAAAAGAGGAAGCAGAAGCTATTATGGCTGATATCACCAGTCTGCGGCACGATAATCCCATCATTGACAAACTCCAGGACATTGATCCCAAAGTTCTCGTTGACTTCACCAGAACAGAACATCCCCAAACCATTGCCCTGATTATGGCCCATCTTAAACCAGACCAGGCGGCGCAAATACTGGCCGACTTTTCTCCTGACATGCAGTTTGAAATAACGAAGCGCATGGCGACATTGAAGAGTGTCCCCTACGAACTCATCGAAGAAGTAGCCAAAACCCTGGAACAGGAAATTGTCATCGGTAAGCAGGGGGATCAAGCCATCGGCGGCGCTCAGCTCGCCGCAGAAATATTAAACCGCCTGAACCGGGCCAACGAAACGGCCATTTTGGCGTCTTTGGAAGAGGCAGATCCCGAATTAGCCGATCAAATCCGGAACTTTATGTTTACCTTTGAAGATGTGCTGAATTTGGATGATAAGAGCTTGCAGGAATTACTGCGAGAAGTCAGCAGCGAAGAGTTGGCCAAGGCCCTCAAACTTGTGGAGCCAAACCTGCGGGAAAAAATATTTAAGAACATGTCGAAACGCGGCGCCGAAATGCTTATGGAAGATATTGAAATGATGCCACCCATTCGCCTTTCCGATGCCGAAGCAAGTCAGAGAGCCATTTTAGAAGTCACGAAGCGGCTAGAAAGTGAAGGAAAGATAACTATTTCCAGAGGCAACGATCAAGATGAGTTCATCTAAATTTCTGATCAAATCATCTGATGTTAAACTGGTTAAGAAGAAAGGTTCTAAAAAATCTTCTGTTTCCGGCGATCAATTCCTTACTGCGGAAGAACTTGAAAGGCAGACCGAAAAGACCGCTTTAGAGGCAAAGCTCGCCTTGGAAAAGCAGATTAAGAAGGAACAAAAGAAATCTTTTGATCAGGGTTTGGCCGAAGGCATACAGGAAGGAATAATCCGCCAGAAAAAAGAATATGCCCAAACCATCTCCGCTGTTGTGGCTACCATGAAGGAATTGGCCGAGCTGCGGCAAAAAATTATTGAGGAAGCGGAACAGGACATTCTCCAACTGGTTTTTGCCGTTGCGGAAAAAGTGCGCGCCCAGGAAGTTCAGCAAAATAAAACGGCCGTGATTTCCGTCCTTAAAGAAGCGATACGGGGAATTACGGAAAGAGACGGAATGAAAGTACACTTAAACCCCCATGATTTCCAAAATATCACGGAAATAAAGGAAGATCTCCAAACGGAAATGGAAGGCATAAACGATATTCTTTTTGAAGAGGATCCGGGAGTTAAACCAGGGGGCGTTATCATCGAAACGCTGTTTGGTGAAGTTGACGCGCGGCTGAACCAGCAGCTTCAGGAAATCAAAGCGGGACTGGGGATAGCCTGACAGAGGGGAATTATGCTCCTGGATTTGCAGAAGTATCACCAAGCATTGGCACAAATCAATCCTATTCGCATAAACGGGAAAGTCAGTGAAATTATAGGGCTTGTCGTAGAAGGGACCGGCCCTTCCGTATCTATTGGCGAGGTTTGCGGGATTTATTCCTCCTCCGAAGATGAAAACCCTGTAATCGCGGAAGTTGTCGGTTTTCGTAAAGGCAAGGTATTACTCATGCCTCTGGAAAACATGCAGGGCCTTGGACCCGGATGCCGTATTGTGGCGATTCGCAAGCAGGCAAGCGTTTGCGTCGGGAAAGAGCTTTTAGGCCGGGTCATTGACGGCATGGGAAATCCCATTGATAATCGTGGCCCTCTTCAGTGCCATGACGAACGTCCCATTTATGGCGATCCTTTAAATCCCCTGGATCGCGGCCGCATCCACGAGCCGATAGATTTGGGCGTACGGGCGGTCAACGGGCTGTTAACCTGCGGAAAAGGACAGCGTGTCGGCATTTTTGCCGGATCAGGTGTCGGTAAAAGCGTGTTACTGGGCATGTTTGCCCGTAATACCCGCGCCGACATAAATGTAATCGGTCTCATTGGCGAACGAGGCCGTGAGGTCAGGGATTTTCTGGAAAAAAATCTTGGCCCGGAAGGGCTGGCCAAATCTGTAATCGTGGTTTCCGCCTCTGACACGCACCCTTTAATCAGAATGCGTGCGGCCTATGTTGCCACCGCCATCGCCGAATATTTCCGCGACCAGGGCGGTAAGGACGTTCTGCTGATGGTTGATTCCCTGACGCGCTTTGCCATGGCGCAGCGAGAAATCGGCCTGTCCATCGGAGAACCACCGACAACAAAGGGATACACTCCTTCCGTTTTCAGCCTCCTTCCCAAACTTCTTGAAAGAGCGGGAAACATCGAAAACAGGGGAAGTATTACTGGTCTCTATACGATTCTGGTTGAAGGAGACGATTTTAACGAACCGATCTCCGATACGGCGCGATCCATTCTGGACGGCCACATTATTCTTTCCCGGGAATTGGCCAGTAAAAACCATTATCCGGCCATTGATATCCTCAATAGCAAAAGCCGTTTAATGATAGATGTGGTTGACAAAAAGCACCGCCAAAACGCCGGAGAAATTCTTAATATGATGGCGGTACACAAGAAAGCGGAAGACATGATCAACATCGGCGCTTATGTCAAGGGAAGCAATCAGGAAATTGACCGTTCTATCGGCATGATTGACAGCATCAACGCCTTTCTCTGTCAGGACATTGATGAAAAAGTAACTTTACAGGAATCTGTTCAGGAATTGGACTCTCTGTTGAGGTCTTAGTGAATGTTCACGTATAAATTAAAATCCGTTCTGGAGTATCGGAAAAATATCGAAGAGCAGAAACTTGTGGAATTTTCCGCTCAGGAGCGGAATCTGCGCCGGGCAGAAGAAGTTTTACAGAATATCGGCGAGGAGCGGCAAGGACTCTCCCAGACATTGAAAGGTATGCAAAATCAAAAATGCAATGGTCATGATGTCGCCCTCATGCTGGCCTATGCCGATGAATTGCAAAACCGGGAAAAAAAGCAGCATTTTGTTGTGCAAAAGGAGCGGTTTTTGCTTGAAGAAAAACGGAAGAATCTCCTTGAGGCGGTAACCAGACGGAAAATATTGGAAGCGCACCAGCAAAAGCAATTCGAGGCCTATCAGGGAGATCAGCTTCTGGCAGAAAGACGTCAATCAGATGAAACAGCCGTTCAGCGCTTTGTGAAGAGAGAGCCATGAAGAAGAAAAAAATTTTTATCACCATTTTCATTATTACGATTCTTTTTGTAAAACTTTTCGTTGCCGGAGAATTGTTCAAAAAATCTTCCGGAGCGTCTTCCACCGTACTGGAAATACCTAAAGCAATAGCGGACACAAATAAAAAAGTTACCATTGAACCTGTTGACAGCAGTCAAATGAAGGATCCCCTGTCTCAGGAACGTTCTCTCATGAAGGCTCTGGAGCAGAGGCAGCGGGATATAGCCAACAGAGAGCGCCGTTTGCAGGACGATGAACAGCGGCTTCAAGCCTTAAAGCAAGAAATTGTCACCAAGATAGATGTTTTGATCGGGCTGGAGGAGCGTCTGAATTCCCTCATTGAGACGGCAAAGGCAACAGAGAGTAAAAAATACAAAGATCTGGCCAGGGTGTATGACGCGACACCGGCTGATAAGGTCAGTGCGATGCTGGAAAAAATGGATACCCAAACAGCGGCGCACATTACGATGAATATGAAAAAGGATAAAGCCGGCGCTGTTTTAGGCCACTTGAATCCTCAAAGAGCTATTGAAATCACAAAAGAAATTACGCGCATATCCGGTGCTGCCGTTGCTGCACAACAGCAATCCCTGGAACCGTGATCAGTCGTTAACTCCTGCTTGCAGCGAGTATCCGTTTGCCGGCGGAAGAGGTTTGGCACCCGATCTCCCGCCGATTTCCGATTTTGTCAGCTTCGTCCTTCATTAAAATAAAACGAGAAGTTTTTCTTGTAAAACAGCTTAATTTTGCTGTAAAAACTTGCTGTCGTATTTTACGAAAAATTTTGTGAGGAGGGATATTATGCCGA
>JAITWQ010000051.1 GCA_031285215.1 Syntrophobacterales bacterium
GCATGGCGCCAAACCCAACACCCATTACCATTCAGGAAATTATCTGCCTTTCCCATAAGATAAGGGATGTATTCGGATCTTATGACATTTCCTGCGTTGAATTGGACCATTTCCTGCGCCCGGAAAGTATAGTAAAAATCTTAATTGTCGTGGAGCTGGATGCCGACAGCCCATCATCCCTCAGCAGAATTTATCGGATTATCTCCCAAAACAGCTGGAATGAATTGTTTGTACAGCAATTCACCTCAACAAATAAATTGATTTCCTGTCTGAAAAATCAGATGAAAATCGTCCCGGATGTGGAAGATTATTATTATCTCAGGCGCAGCACCCTGACCTGTGAAGAGAATCTCGCCCGTCTGGAAAAGGAAACGATAGCAAAAATCTTTTCCCGGGCTATTCTGGGCAATAACAACGGATAACGGTTACTGGGACAGACACAACGTGAAAATTATTCGTCTTCGTACCCAGGCCGGCGTCAGACAGGCATCTTTTTAAAAAGACAAATACACCCGCAAAAGCAAAAATAATGAGTTACGGACTTATCGGCGCAAAACTGTCCCATAGTTATTCAAAAATAATCCACAATTTTTGGGGAAACGCGGAATATCGGCTTTGGGAGATAAAGCCTGAGAACCTGGACGCGTTTTTTCATACGGCGGATTTTGCCGGCGTGAATGTCACCATTCCCTACAAGGAGGCCGTAATGCCCTACTGCCTTTTGTCGGAGGAGGCCGCCAGGATCGGCAGCGTCAATACGGTGGTCAACAGGCAGGGGAAACTCTACGGGGGCAATACCGATTACGCCGGTTTCTTATATATGACCCAAAGGGCCGGCATTGATTTTCGCCATAAAAAAGTTCTCATCCTGGGCAGCGGCGGCACTTCCAAAACCGCTTTTTGCGCCGCCCGCGACAGCGGGGCCAAAGAAATTATCGTTGTTTCGAGAAAGGGAGGCGATAATTACCAAAATCTGGAAAGGCATCACAACAGCGATATTCTCATCAATACCACGCCCCTTGGCATGTATCCCTTAAACAGCGGCTTGCCCGTTGATATTTCTCCCTTTGGCGGTCTGACCGCCGTAATAGACGTTATTTACAATCCGTTAAAGACGAATCTTTTACTGGCCGCCCAAAGAAACGGCGTAAATTTTACGAACGGGCTCTCCATGCTCGTCGCCCAGGCGTGGTTTTCCCACAAACTGTTTTTTGATCTTGCCGGCAATCCGGCGGAGGATGGGGAAGTTATTGAAGGGGCTTTGCGAAAAACCGAGAAATTTTTTCGCAATATTGTCCTTATCGGTATGCCCGGCTGCGGTAAAACGACCATAGGCCGGGAACTTGCGTGTCGGCTGGGGATGACCTTTGCCGATACCGATATTGAAATTGAAAGGCATACGGGCAGATCCGTTCCGGAAATAATCGAAACAGAGGGAGAGGCTTATTTCAGAAGGGTTGAAAAGGATATCGTTCTTAAAATTGCCAGAGAAACGGGACAGGTCATCGCCACCGGCGGCGGAAGCATAATGGTCAGGGAAAACAGGGACGCCCTTCTACAAAACGGGTATATCCTGTTTTTGGACAAAGATATTACAAAACTCGCCACCGGCAATCGTCCCCTGGCGAAGGATTTTGCCGCCATCAGTGAGCTGTACAATGTGAGGGTGCCGATATACCGCACCCTGTGCAACAAAAGGATATGCGTGGACGGCAATCTGGAGGAAAACATGACAAAGATCATGGAGGGAATACAATAATTTCCATATAGCTCTGATTTCGCAGACCACGACAACGCGATTATTCGATCTTACCATAAAAAAATGCGGGAAGAATTGCTTCTTCCCGCATGATGGGATTTATCTTTGCCCCGGAAAAATTATGGGGCCGTTACGAAAAGGCCGGATCAGAAGGTCAGGCTTAACTTGTTCGTAAAGAGGTAATCGTCTTTAACCTTGAGGGTGGACGCACTACCCTTGAAGAAATCACCCGCCCACAGATAACCGGCGCCAACCATATAAGACAGGTTGTTCGTGATCTTATAGGTCGCAATAAAATCAAGCTCATGACCAATATTCTTACTCACAAATCTGCCACCAGTGTCCACGGGCAACTCATCGGCCCTGGCGAACAGATAAACAAGTTTCAAATCCCAGCTCTCCGTGGGACGGTAATTACCGTAAACAGAGACCATCTTCGCGTTGGAAACACCAGAGCGGACATTAGCCTGCCACGTCCCCGCAGGGCTCGTCCTACTGCCTAAAGCGCCGCGGTAAACATTGCGATCATCATTCCACAGGATCAGGCCGGGGTTATAATCAAGGCCGCCCCAAGTGCTGAAGGTAGAATCGGGCAAACCTTCCATCCGGCCGCGAGTTGCCGGATCATCGCCGCTGGCGTAGGCCAGGGTCGCCCCCACACCAAAGGGACCCTTATTAAACGAGCCATCCAGATAGGCACTCCAAGACTGCATGCCGATATCCTTACCTGAGTTATCATCATATTTCCGTTTACCGGTGAAATGTTCCACCTCGGCCTCAATTTTGAAGCCGCCGAAGGTCATGATAATATAAGGCGTCAGGAGATGACCGGTTGTCTTAAATTGCTCCGTAGAGGCAGGGATGACACCACCTCCAGTAGCTAACGGTTTTCTTTCCCGCGCATCCAGATAGGCCCACTTGAAACCCGTGTCAATGAAACTTTTCCGATAAACGATAACGGCGGAAAAGCTGTCCTTATCAGCATCCGTCACAAATGATCCAGTATATGATCCCTTGTGCGTGCGTGAGCCTTCAACATTTTTCATATACTTCGCGCCGAAGATGAAATCACCTGCCCTTTTGCCCCACTGGACCATGGCCACGGGGCGCTCAGACGTTCCCCATTGGGTACCCCAAACCGTATCGTGGGGAACATAGCCCACATTGAAGTTTCCAATCTTACCCGCGCTGTAGCTCAGATAAACCTGCTGAATTTCAATGTTTTCACGAGCCATGTCATAATCATAAAGACCAGGGGCAGAAGGTCCAGTACCACTGGAAGGTCTGCCAAATGTATCGCCCCGGGTACCACCCCAGCGGTTATCGCCCCATATCTTCTCCAAGGCGGCGAATTGGGTGGTCAGGCTCAAGCCCGGCGACACTTCAAAGACTGTTTTTATCTTTAACCGCTGAAACATAAAGGCCGTTGACGCGGCATCCGTCATAGTGGGATGCGCCTCGTACATTCCCGCCACATCAAATGAGCCGCTGACCTTAACGTCCACGGCCATGGCGGAGCTTGCGTACATAAACACAAAGACCGCCAAGCACAACACAAACCTTCCCATTTTTCTCATCTTGTCTCCTCCTGTTAATTCTTCGCGTCTTTCGTCATTAAACAGAGTTCCTCAATTTACGCGCCATAACCGGGAAACCGCCGATCCACTCCGCAAAA
>JAITWQ010000082.1 GCA_031285215.1 Syntrophobacterales bacterium
AATGTAGCCTCCACGCCTCACGCCTTCCGCCGCAGCGAAAACATCACGATTTAATCCGGGAAGATTTTGCCGGCTCAAAATAAGGGCCGTAGGACCCGCATTGTTCAGGAGGGCAAGACGCCATGCTTCAACTGTTTCCGCAGCATCAGCGGGACGAATAACCATGAGATCAGGTATCATCCGCAGGCTCATCAGGTGTTCCACCGGCTGATGGGTGGGGCCGTCTTCCCCAACCCCAATGCTGTCGTGGGTAAAGATGAAGATAACACGTATTCCCATAAGGGCGGCTAAACGTATGGGAGGCCTCATGTAGTCGGCAAACATAAAAAACGTTGCCGTATAGGGAATAACACCGCCATGGAGAGCCATCCCGACAGAAATCGAACCCATGGCATGTTCCCGCACGCCAAAGTGGAGGTTTCTCCCGCCGTAACCCCATTCGCCGCCAACAGCGCCCTGGATACTGTCTTTGTTAAGACCGGGCCATTGAAAATCACCGTAATTCTTCAGCCAGGTAAACGTGGAAGGATTAAGATCGGCGGAGCCACCGATTAACTCCGGTATCGCAGCCGCCAGGCTTTGCATGACTTCTTCCCCTGTTTTTCGCGTCGCGGCGGGTTTGGCGTCGGACTTATAAACAGGAAGGCTGTCTTCCCAGCGGTCCGGCAAATCACCTTGAAGCACACGCTCAAATTCTCCGGCCAAATCGGGAAAGTCCTTGCGATAATCTTCACAGTGTTTTCGCCACTGTTCCTCGTCCGCAACACCTCGAACAATAGAAGAACGATAATGAGCAAGAACTTCATCAGGAACATAAAAGGCAGGCTCTGCCGGCCAGGAAAGCCTTTCTTTGGCCGCGATGACCTCATCCTGCCCAAGGGGCGAACCGTGGGCATCGGCTGTTCCTTCCTTGGCAGGAGAGCCAAACCCGATGCGCGTATGAACGGAAATAAGAGATGGCTGATTTGTATTTTCTTTGGCTTTTCGGATTGCCTCGTCAATGGCGTCAACATCATTTCCATCGCCCACCTGGATAACTTGCCATCCACAGGCGGAAAACCTGCCAGGAATATCTTCCGTAAATGTTAATGCCGTTGAGCCGGCCAGGGAGATTTGATTGTTATCATACAGCACAATTAATTTTCCCAACCGCAAATGACCCGCCAGGGCACAGGCTTCCATCACAACACCTTCCATGAGATCGCCGTCTGAAGCAATGACATAGGTATGGTGATCCACGGGAATATGACCGGGGCGATTGAATTTCGCCGCCATATGGGCCTCTGCCATGGCCATGCCGACGGCGTTGGCCAAACCCTGGCCAAGAGGTCCCGTTGTTACCTCAACGCCCGGAGTTTGTCCGTATTCCGGATGACCGGGAGTTTTGCTTCCCCATTGACGAAACGCTTTCAGGTCATCAAGAGACAAATCGTATCCTGTCAGATAAAGAAGCGAATACAAAAGCATTGAGGCGTGGCCGGAAGACAGCACAAAACGATCCCTGTCCGGCCATGCCGGGTTGGAAGGATTATGCTTTAAATGGCGCATCCAAAGCGTATAAGCCATGGAAGCAGCCCCCATGGGCATCCCGGGATGACCCGATTTGGCCTTTTCGATGGCATCAACCGATAAAAATCGTATTGCATTAATACACATATCATGTAAGTTTTCCGAATGATTCATGGTAGCTCCTTGGTTATTGGATGGGGCTGAATATACTCTATCAGTTTGACTTAAACAAGGGGGATGACACAAATTTTCCCCTCCCTTCTACAGGAAATATTGAGTTGCTCCACCGGCAACTTCAAAAAACTGCGGCGGATAAAATTAACGAAGCCCGCAAAGAAAGGACGATGACCGCTATGGAAAAGACGGTAAAATCCAGCGATTTTGATGATTTAACACTACTTGGAGGGAAAACAGCAAAACCGGTCAAACAACTGGAAACCTTTCCCAACCATCATCGTGGCCGGGAATACCTGATCACCATGGAAACGGAAGAGTTTACCACCCTCTGCCCCCTTACGGGGCAGCCGGATTTTGCGAAAATTTCCATCCAATACATCCCCGACCAAAAAATACTTGAATCAAAATCGCTGAAACTCTACCTGTGGTCTTTCCGTGACAAGGGGGTATTCCATGAACACGTCAGCAATGAAATTCTTGATGATATTGTCTCCGTGCTGGAACCTGTTTTCTGTAAAGTAAAGGCTAACTTTGCTGTCCGCGGCGGCATCAGTATCAAAATAGAAACGGAATATAAAAAACTAAGCGACAGTTCGGATTTAGAATGAAGATAGCGTAATGATCACGCTGAAACACGGGTTTTCCCCAGAGGGAGGCTTGCATTTACCCGCTTTATCAGGGCAGACACACATGTCTGCCCCTGCCGCCGTCATGTCAGGCATATTCCATTTATCGAGGCAAAGTTATATTTCGGAAATGATCTTTTGCAAATCTTTTGTTACATCCAAAACCCTGTCCCGGATATCCGTTTGATCAATCCATCCTTTGGCTTCAATTTGTTCCATTTGCGTTTTTAACAGCGTGAATTCAGATTCCATATTTTTCAAAATATAAGACCAATTGATTCTGGGCGCGGCTTTTTCGGGGAATTCTACTATTTCCACAACCTCACCGGGAATCAGGACCGTTTCTTCCAGGTAATCAGGAATATGAATTTGAAGATCAAACCGCTTGCGTATTTCTTCCGCAAAGTCCTGCTGTGCCGTATATTCGCCATGGGTCAGAAAAAGCTGCATGTTTTTGTTGGTGAAATTGGCCAGCCACGCCAAAAGCTGACTTTTACCGGCGTGACCGGAAAAACCATTGATCGTGAAAATTTTTGCCCGAACGGCAATTTCTTCCGCAAAAAGGCGAACCTGCTGCGCTCCGTCAACGATCTTTCGTCCCGGCGTACCCTGTGCCTGAAAACCGACAAAGACGATACTCGCTCCCGGCTGCCACAGATTATGGCGCAAATGGTGTTTTATCCTTCCGGCGTTGGCCATTCCGCTGGCGGAAATCACAACAGCCGGGCCATCCAGGGAGTTAATTTCCATAGATTCCTGCGTTGACAGGGTGTAACGGAGTTGGGGGAAGTTCAGGGGATCCTCGCCGCGTTCCAGCATAGACTGGGTTTCGGAATCCAGATATTCCATGTAGCGGCGAAAAATTTCCGTTGCCCGTATGGCCAGAGGACTGTCAACAAAAACGGGCATGTCGTGGGGGAGTCTGCCATCTTTTGACAACATATGGAGGCAGTAAAGAATTTCCTGGGTTCTTTCCACTGCAAAGGCAGGAATGATCACTTTTTGCCTTTGCCTGTAGCTGTAAGCGATGGCCTCCGCTAACTCGTCAAGACTTGTCTGTTCATCCTTATGATCGCGATTCCCATAAGTTGATTCAAGGAAAAGGAAATCCGCCTCATTGATGATGGTCGGATCGCGGACTAAAAATTGAGCGGGCCGCCCCAAATCTCCGGAAAATACAAGTTTGGTTTTTCTTCCCGCCTCTTCTATCCACAGTTCCACAATAGACGCCCCTAGTATATGACCAGCGTCATGAAATATTACCGTCAAGCCCGGGCAAGGCTGAAAAGATGATCCATAAGGAATTGTCTGGAAAAGGGGAAAAGTGCTTTCCGCATCTTTTTTGGTATAAAGAGGGACGATTTGTTTCTCTCCGTGACGCAGACGCTTTTTTGTTTTCCACATGGCTTCCATTTCCTGGATATGAGCGCTGTCCAGGAGCATAACCTTAAGCAATTCCTCTGTCGGAGGCGTCGTGTAAATTGACCCGCGAAAGCCATTCTGCACCATGCGCGGCAAAAGGCCGGAATGATCAATGTGGGCATGGGTAATGATGAAAAAATCAATTTCTCCGGGGTTATAAGCATCAATTTCCCAGTTTCGCTTTTCAATCTCCGTGTTACCCTGGTGCATACCACAGTCAATGGCAAAACGGCGTCCCGCCGCCTCCATAATGTAGCAGGAACCGGTAACGGTTCGTGATGCTCCCATAAATTTAATCTTCATTTGTCTGGCTCTCCTGTACGTTGCATTCTTGGAGAAGTGTATCCCAATCGGTTCTTTTTTGCAATTTGAAAGGGGGATGCCGTATCACTCTGCTTTACTTTGGTGAGAACTTTGACTTGACAGGGAGAAAATATTACCACATCATTCCGCCTGTGCAGGCTGTGTAATGATATATTAGGAAAAAATAATCAAAGGAGAAGAGCTATGGCAGAAAAAAATCAGGTTTATAAATGTACGATGTGCGGAAATGTTGTTGAGGTTATTCAGGGTGGAAATGGCAAGCTTTCCTGCTGCGGACAACTGATGGTTTTGCTGAAGGACGAAGAAGCAAAGGCCGCGAAAGGGAAATAATAACCATTGCTGCGGTAACAAGAGTTCCATTGTCTGGTCGTGTTTTGTCCGAAACACCGTCAGGATTGATAAAGGATGTATTAAGAACGGGTTTCCGGTGAAATCAGTTAAAATACATCCTTTTTTCATATAAAAATAGAGGCCCTTCAATCTGGACGAGATGTATGAGGAAGGAAAAGGCGTGACGCCGGATTATGAAGAAGCTTTATACTACTACGAGATCGCCGCAGATGATCTTGAGGATGCCGAAGAGGCGGCCCAAAAACTGCGGAAGAAAATGAAACGATAATACAGAACGTGCGTAAGACGAATGAGTAATGCAGACCATATGATCAGCAGCGCCAGGAATCAATTCAAAGGCGTGATTACCAGAATAACAGAAGGCGCTGTTAATAGCGAAATAATCATGGATATTGGCGGACAGCAAATCGCCGCCACTATTGCCAAACAAAGCGTGAAAGAACTTGACCTTAAAGCCGGCTCTGCCGCGATGGCTCTAA
>JAITWQ010000098.1 GCA_031285215.1 Syntrophobacterales bacterium
CAGAACAGCCGCCAATGCGCCTGCCAACAGCAAAAACGCCACACTCAGGATGATAAAACTTATTTCAAGCATTGTCTGCACCCGTAATTTCCATGCAAATATATATTTTGTTGTTTTTGCGCCCCCTGCCCCATGTGTACCCTGCGGCTTGGGCGCGCAAAAATCGCCTGGAAAATCTGTGAAAGGGCCGGCTAACGGTTAATCGGTCAAACTGCCCTGCTGGAGGCGCCTTGCGTTTCATCTCGCGGCGTCATTTTGCCGGCGCCTTTGCAAATATTATGATGAAGTTTCTCCCTTTTCTTCCTTAAAGGCGTCAATACCTGCATCAAGGGCTTTCTTGAAACGATTTTTGTTATCTAAAAGGGCTTCTTTCCCCTTTTCTGCGAGTTCTTCCACATCACTTACTTTTTCCTGGGCAAACGATTGTAATCCCTGGGCCTTCTTTACCGCCGTTTCATAAATGCGTTTGCTTTTTTCCAGTGCGGCTTCATATTCCGTTTTAGCTTTACAGAGTACTTCATCTGTCTTGCGGGCAATATCTTCCCGTGTCTCTTTACCGCTCTTAGGAGCAAAGAGAATACCAAGAGCGGCGCCAATAAGCCCTCCTATCAATACTCCTGTTAGCAGATCGTTTGTTCTTTCCGACATGGCAGACCATCCTTTCTTTAGTTCGCGGATAATAGAATCCCTGTAATTGTCTTTTACCATCAAGATGTAATCTTGATCCTGTGATCATACTTTTATATTATGCCATATAAAATAAAAAAATGACATAGCAAAAAAAAAGCCCGTCATCCGTAAAGATGAAAGGCTTTTTCCATAAAACGCATGTGAATTAGTTTTCTGCTTGTTCAGAAACTGGCTCTTCGGGAACCGGAGCTTCTTCGGGAACCGGGGCTTCCTCAGGAACCGGAACTTCCTCGGGAACCGGCGCCTCAACGGCGGCCTCTTCCGGTCTCTGCTCTCCATTTCCTGTGCAGCCTACTACTGCAAAAGAAACCGTTACCAAGAAAAGCAGGGAAATAATCGTTGCTAATAACTTCTTCATCTATACACGCCTCCTTTCTTAATTTTCAAAAACATGCGGTGACCTCAACCGTCTTATATTTGGGGCAAGATACTCCTTTTGCTTTTAGTGTCAAGATAATTCTTTTATATAAAAGAATTATTTAATTTCACAACCTTTGAAGAAATTTTTTGGGTAATCTCTGCTGCGGAAGGCGCTGCTTTCTGCGGCGAAATGGTTCCCTCTTTATACATTCCGCAGATTACGCCTTCGACGGGACTTTGAAAAGATCAGCAAGATTTAAAAGGCATACTGCATAAAGGTTTTTTTGTCAATCATAAAATAGCATACATTTGCGTCTTTTAAAAAGTTTTCCCGTGGTAAAAGGTGCGAATCAATGCCGTGCCATCAGGTGACGCACCGCCTGGTCCAGCCCGTTCAAGGTCAGTTCAAACATGGGGAAAATCTGTCCGATGACGCCGATTGTCCAGGTATAGTGCCATTCGTCCTCAGATTGCGGGTTAAGCCAAGCAACATGGGGAAACATCTCCGCCAGAAATTTCAACTGATCAATACTGGGCGTGGTTTCCCGCTGACTGAAATAAATCGCCCCGTCACGGTGGGTAAGCTCCGATGGGGCCATGCTGGCGTCTCCCACGATAATCAGTCTTGTATCGGGATCCTTACGCGCAAAATCAGCGACGGCTTCTGGTTTATAGCGGCGGTAGGGGTCTTCCCAGACGTATTTATAAATTGTGTTATGGAAATAGTAAATCTTCAGCTCCTTGAACTGGGAGCGGGCGTAATTAAAAAGGGTTTGCACAATATCAACATAGGGATCCATTGACCAGCCGCCATTATCAATCATCAGGATAATACTCAAACGGTCTGTCAAACGCCGGTCAAAGATAATTTCAATTTCTCCTGCGTTTCTCATGGTTTCGTAGATTGTTTTTTCCACGTTGACAACGTCTTTAGGTCCGTCCGGGATCATATAGCGGAGGCGCTTTAAGGCTTCCCCCATTTGTGACTCCGTAATGGGGCCGTTAAGCGAATAGTCGCGATACCGCCTTTCCATGGCGACCTTAATAGCGGATTTACTTCTGGAAACACCGCCGACGCGCATTCCTTCCGGATGGTATCCCGAATGCCCTACAGGCGACGTTCCACCCGTGCCAATCCATTTGTTGCCGCCGTGATGTTCTTCTGTCTGATCCTTGAGGCGATCCATGAAATATTGGAGCAATTCTTCCGGCGTCATTTTCTGGAATTGTTTTTCATCCATATTCAGGGCCTGCGCCATACCCTTGGGATCTTTAAGCCACTCTTCAAGAAGGGCCTGGGCGATTTCCGTAAGTTCTACTTCTTTGGGGTCTTTCAGGGAGACGCCCTGGAAATGATGGGCAAAAATCTGATCGTAAAGATCGAAATAGCGTTCGTTTTTGATAAGGATGGCACGGGCGGCGCTGTAAAAATCATCGAGGGAAGTGATCAATCCCATCCTCATGGCCTTCTGAAGACGAAGGAAAGATGTAGGAGTAACGGGAACGCCGCGTTCGCGGAGGGTATAGAAAAATTTAATGAACACTTCTTTTATCCTGTCATTTGAAGCGATTCGAGAATTGCGACGCTATACTCATGTCGCCGCTTTTTTTGAACAGAATTCCCAGGAAGGGGATTCCCCGTTCCAGGGACTTTGGTTTGAAATCGGGGTCGGTTTTCAAGGCCCTGATCCAGTTGATCAGCTCGCGGGTGGCCGGTTTTTTCTCAATGCCGCGGATATCTCGCAGCCGGTAAAACGCTTCGATGCAGACGTTTAAAATTTCCTTATCCTGATCAGGAAAATGTACGGCAAGAATGTCGCGCATCATGTCCTGCGTGGGAAAGGCAATGTGATGGAAATTGCATCGTCCCAAAAAAGGATCGGATAGGTCTTTTTTCGCGTTGGACGTGATGATAATGACGGGGCGGTGTTTTGCCCGTATCGTTTTATCAATTTCAATGATATCAAATTGCATCTGATCCAGAACATCAAGCATATCATCCTGAAAATCCGTATCCGCTTTATCAATCTCATCAATAAGAAGAACAGTTTTCGTATCTGCGGTGAAAGCCTGCCCAATCTTTCCCATCTTGATATAAGACTCAATATCGCTCACATCTCTTTGTGAATCCCGAAAACGGCTGTCATTTAGGCGAGTCAGAGTATCATACTGATAAAGAGCCTCAAGGAGTTTCATACTTGATTTAACGTTCAGGATGAGAAGAGGCATTTTCAGGCCATCGGCGATGGCATGGGCCAGCATGGTTTTTCCTGTCCCCGGCTCGCCCTTCAACAAAAGGGGCATCTCCAGAGCCATGGAAATATTGACGATTTTGGACAGCTCGTCATCAAGCACATATTTAGATGCACCGGCAAACGAAGTATGAGATTTGTTATGGACCATAAAGACTCCTTTTCACTTTCTTTCGTTGTCTTTTTTCCCGTGCGGCTTTCATGAAAAAACATGACAATGCTTTTGGGTAACAAAAAACGCCGCCAAATGCCACTCTTTTTTCTTGGGAAGATAACGCCGTCAAAACCTTGTTTTTCTGGATGGTGAAATGCAACATTGTCCGTAAGGAGTATTGCAAACAGAGGCTTTGCCTGTCCCCATCCCGCCCGGCCATAAAAGAAAAATAGCGCCCGCAAAAATACGGACGCTATTTTTTTGTGTTTTCGCAGTGATCGGCAAAATACCACCGCTACGGCTCAAAGACAATAACCTATTCTTTACCGGAATAATTGGCAATGAAAACGTCCGTCATTTTCTTTAATCTGACGGATACGGTAGTAAAGATTTGACGGAAATCAGCGGGAAGTTTGTTGTATTCCTTGGTAAAATAATCCTTATCAATAACTCCCACCGTCGTTTCTCCAATGGCCTTTACTGTCGCTGTTCGCGGCACGCCGGAAATGAAGGCCAATTCTCCGAATACTTCCCCCTTGGAAAGAACTGCCACCACAATCTGTCGTCCCTGGACTTTCTTTGAAACTTCGACAAAGCCTTCTTCAACCACATAGATCCAATCGCCGTGAGTTCCTTCCTGAATAATTACCTGCCCATCATGAAATTCTTCGTATGACGCAATGCGGAACATAGAATCCTCCTGTCATTGGAATTGTAATAAATATAACGATTATTTTCTCATTCTACAGCACAAAAAACTATATATCCACATTTTTATCTCTTTGGACATAAAATTTTCCGATGAAAAATGATATTGAGGTAATACCGATTCAGTCAATGGACCAGCTGGTGCCTGAGGGACTATCCTTCAGAGTAATACCGCGGTCAGTAAGAATCTTTCTGATCTCGTCCGCTTTTTGCCATTCTTTTTGCGAACGGGCAAGGTTCCGCTCTTCTATGAGGCTTTCAATATCCGCAATATTCAATCCCCTTTTCGCTGCTTCCTTTTGCCGGTCTTTACGGAAATATTCGTCCGGATCGTCCTGGAAAAGACCCAAAACCTGTCCTGCGCCGAGAAAAATATCCCTGACCATCCCCGCAACAGCAATTTTCTGTGAAGGAGAAACATTTTTGGGGGTATTCTCAAAATAATGATTAGCCTCACGGACCATTTCAAACAGATGGCCGATAGCCCGGGCGGTATTAAAATCATCCTCCATGGCTTCCGCAAAATGCTTCTTATGGGAGGCCAAATGCTGCATCATATCCTGCGCCGCCGCCGGCAATTCTTCCCCTGAACAGTTCGTTTTCAGAATATCTTTCACTGTTTTCAGGAGAGCGTAAAACCGTTCGAGGCCAGATCTCACCTCCATAATAGAAGCCTCGGAAAAATCAAGGGGGCTGCGGTAATGACTCTGCAGAATGAACAAGCGCAAGACTTCCGGGTGGTACCGTTCCAGCATCGCGTGGATGGTGAAGAAATTACCCAAAGACTTCGACATCTTTTCGTGGTCAACCTTCACAAAGCCATTGTGAAGCCAGTAGTTTGCAAAGGGTTTTCCCGTTGCC
>JAITWQ010000119.1 GCA_031285215.1 Syntrophobacterales bacterium
CCGATTTTGATATCACCGAGGAAATGCTGCGCCATTTTATTTTCCGCGTTCATAACAGACGGACATTTGTGCGACCGCGTATTATTGTATCTGTTCCTTCCGGCATTACCCAGGTTGAGATGCGTGCCGTCCGGGAAACGGTTGAGTCGGCAGGGGCGCGGGAAATATACCTGATCGAAGAACCCATGGCCGCAGCAATTGGGGCCGGATTGCCCGTTCGTGAACCGATCAGTTCCATGATCGTTGATATCGGCGGCGGGACAACAGAGGTTGCCGTTATTTCGCTGACCGGCATTGTGTATTCCGAGTCGGTGCGCGTGGCAGGCGATAAGATTGACGAAGAAATTGTTCAGTACATGAAAAGAAAATACGGCCTTTTGATCGGAGAAAGATCGGGCGAGCAGATCAAAATGACTATTGGCAATTGTTTCCCTGACGACGATATCCGAACGATCGACGTCAGGGGCCGCGACCTGATTACAGGTATTCCGAAAACCATTGAGATTAACTCCGAAGAAGTACGGGAAGCGATTCAGGAACCTGTTCGCTTAATTGTTGACGCGATTAAAGCCGCTTTGGAAAACGCGCCTCCCGAACTTGCCGGTGATATTGTGGAACAGGGAATTGTCCTGACGGGCGGCGGCGCTCAGCTCCGCAATCTTGACGCTCTGATCCGCAACGAGACGGGACTGCCGATCATGATTGCCGAAGATCCCCTTTCTGCGGTGGCCAGAGGCGCGGGAATAGCCCTTGATCAACTGGATATTCTGAAGAAAGTGGCGTTTCAGGTTTAAGCTCCGCCCTAAACGGCTGTACAGGAACCGCCACAGGATGATGGAAGGTGCGCAGAAATCTTGGGGAATACAAGGGAAAACAGCCTTAAAGCGGTGCTGCTGAAAATTGCAGCGCCGCTGTGATTTCGTTGTTAAAACAATTTCTCATCAACAAAATTATTTCGTAGCCCCATGGGGAGATTTTTTATAACATTTGTTGGGAGCTGGAATTACACCTGATGCGGCCGGTAAAAAGAAAAAAGTCCTTTCTGGTTTTAGCGGTGCTGCTGGTGTTTGTCTTTGTTCTTCTTTCCTACCAGTTGAGTTTTCCGCAAAATCCCAATCTTTTGCGTAAGGTGGTCCTGGAAACATCATCCGTTATGGAATCCACTGTTGATCACACCATAGCCGTAATCAAAGGCACTTGGAGCCGTTACCTCTTCCTGCATGGATTGGTTGATGAAAATAAGCGATTACAGGAGGTGAATGCCGGCCTTGCCCGTGATGTTTTGGCATACGAGGAAGCGCGTCTGGAAAACATTCGCTTGCGGCAGCTGCTTGCTTTTAAGGAACAGCAGAAATTTTCAACGGTATCGGCGCGGGTTATCCGCCGTGATTTATCGGGGATCATGAAAACTTTGATGATAGATTGCGGTGAAAATGACGGGATTCGTAAAGGACAGCTGGCGATTGTTGATGCGGGAGTGGTGGGACGTGTTATTGAAACCACCTGGAATGCCGCCCGGATCCTTATTTTAACGGACGAAAACAGTAATATTGACGCTTTGATCCAAACGACAAGAACTTATGGCATCCTGCAAGGGACGGGGAAGGATACCTGTTCTCTGAAGCATATTGTTAAAACAGAAACGGTGAACCAGGATGATATCATTTTAACATCCGGGCTGGCCGGTGAAGGGCCAAAGGGACTTGCCCTGGGAGTGGTGCGACGTGCGGAATACGATAAAACCAACATGTTTTTTGATATTGAAGTGGTTCCCTTTGTAGATTTTCGTAAGCTTGAAGAGGTGCTTGTCATTACAGGCAAATGGCAAGGAACGTCATGATTTCCTGGCTTGCCTGGATTCCCATTATTTTCTTTCTTGTTATCATCCAAAAGACTGTCGTGGGCGTCCTTGCGTTTCACCATCTAAGCGTTGATCTGACCATGATCTTTGTTGTCTTTGCCGGTCTCAATATGAGTATGGCGCGGGGGAGCGTCTTAACCTTATGGGCGGGATTTCTCGTATCTGTTTTGACAGGTTCCGTAACTGCCCTTTTTATGTGTGTTTATCTGGTCATTTTTTCTCTTTCCCATCTTATCTCAACGCGGATTTTAGCAAGGACATCTCTTTTTATTGTGTGTTTCACCATGCTTTGCGCCGCCCTGGAAGGTATTCTGCTGATGGCAATCAATCGGTATTATCTGGGGGTTACGGGCATTGAAGGCATGTTGTGGGCGATACTGCCGCAAATCCCTGTTTTAGGAATATTAAGCCCCTTATTCTTCCATGCTTTCAAAAAAATTGAGGCCGTAATCCATGTCCGGAAATACTAATCCCCTTAACAGGCATGATTCCGGCATCTATCGTCCCAAAGTAGAGCTGGTCATTATCGTGATTTGCGTGGTTTTCTGCGTTTTGATTCTGCGGGTGTGGCATCTTCAAGTGATAAAGGGAGATGAAATGACGCAAAGGGCAGAAACCAACAGCATCCGCTCTCATAAAATCCATTCTCTGCGCGGCATGATTTATGACAGAGACGGCAATATCCTGGTCGATAACCAGCCTTCCTATGACATTGTTTTTGTTCCCGACAAAACCAGGGATTTAAAAACAGTTGCCCAAACGCTTGAATCCTTTTACCGCGACCACTCTTTGACGATGACGCAAGATTTATCCCGTCTGGCAGAAGATAAATCCCATGCTCCCATTCGCCTTGACAAAAATGTCAATGCCAAAAAGATTGCTGTTGTCGAAACGCGGTCCCGGGATCTTCCCGGTGTTACGGTTGAAATCGTCCCCAACAGGGAATATCTTTACGGAGATATGATGGCTCACTTAATTGGATATGTGGGGGAAGTGAGCCGCGCGGAAATCGTAAATGATTCATCAAAAAAATATGAGGGCGGAGATTTTATCGGGAAATATGGAATAGAACGATTCTTTGATACTTCTTTAAGGGGCGAAAACGGCGCGGAAGAAATTGAAGTCAATGCGCGGGGCAGAAAAATAAAAAGTTTGCGGAAAGTTGAACCCACGCAGGGCAATAACCTTCATTTAACGATTGATACGTCCCTGCAAAAAAAAGTTTGGGAGGCAATGGGAGGCCGGCGGGGAGCAGCGGTGGTTACGTCAGTACAAACGGGGGAAATTCTGGCAATGGTCAGCACTCCTTCATTTAACCCCAATCTGTTTACCGGAGGCATCGCTCCGCGCGAATGGCAAAAAATATCCGCAAGCCCTCAGCATCCCATGGAAAACAGGGCGATATCCGGCCAATACCCTCCCGGTTCCACTTATAAACTTGTTATCGCCGCCGCGGCACTGGAAGAAAAAATTGTTACCCCTCAAAAAACATTTTTTTGCGACGGCACCTTTAAGATGGGCAGCCACACGTTTCGCTGTTGGAGGAAATCAGGACATGGATATGTAAACCTGTACCGTTCGATTGTGGAATCGTGTGATGTTTATTATTATCACCTTGGCAATCAATTAGGCGTGGATACAATCGCTAAATATGCCTATGGGTGCGG
The DNA here is from genome assembly GCA_031285215.1 of Syntrophobacterales bacterium. Taxonomy (GTDB): domain Bacteria; phylum Desulfobacterota; class Syntrophia; order Syntrophales; family JAAYKM01; genus JAAYKM01. Next base: position 3,529 of record JAITWQ010000119.1, read on the forward strand.
GTTCGGCAAGGTGACAGGTTTAACCCTGCCCCGTGAGAAGGGAGGGCTTGTGCCGACAAAGGAATGGAAAAAAACGGCGCGGAATCAATCGTGGCTCAGGGGAGAAACCATCCCCGTTTCTATTGGACAGGGTTATAATCTGGCGACGCCATTGCAACTGGCTCATTTTTACGCGGCTTTGGCCAATGGGGGGATTCTCTACCAGCCCGTATTAGTGCGGCAAATTGACGGGCCGGATGGTCAGCCGGTCTGGAAAGCAAAGCCGGAAGAAACAGGACGGCTTCCCATCAGTGAGGCGAACATGAAACTGCTGAACCGCGCCCTTTGGGGCGTAGTAAATGATGGCGGAGGAACCGGATCCGCCGTAAGACGCCCCGAACGGGATGTTTGCGGAAAGACGGGAACATCACAGGTGGTCGGATTACCGATGTCAGACGAAGCGCGAAAAAGAAGAGTTCTCTCTGCTGCCCATAAAGACCACGCCCTTTTTGTCGCTTTTGCCCCTTATAACAAGCCGGAGATTGCCGTTTCCGTGATCGCGGAAAATGCCGGCGGGGGAGGCGCCGTTGCCGCTCCCATCGCAAGGAAGATTATTGACGCCTACTTTGCGGGGAAAAAGAAAAATACTCCCCACGCCTCGCTGCCCGCATCATCTCCGAGAATGTCAACACCACCTTCTCCCTGAAACGGTGAAGAAAGCTGCCCGCCCATATTCATATTGATTCCCCGCTGGCACGGACGCGCCGCCACGGTTTGTACAATCGGGTATTAATATTTTTGGCAAAGTTTTTTTCAGAAACTATGACTTGGTCGTCAGACGCTTGTATATCATCTGGCTTATAGGCTCAATATAGTCAAGCTGGCTGACATCATGCTCCGCAATAAATAATATTTGCTCTACAATCCGCGCTGCCTGAGCGGGGAGCAGAGTTTTATTATATTTCGACTTAGGCGTTAAAACCAGGGTCTTAGGGACGGCAATGTCTTTATTCTCCATTACACGCCGGCCTATTTCCAGAAAATCATCATACCCATATCCCAAAGCCTCGGCTATTTTCCGGCGGTTATCCTCCAAAGCCCCCCTGCGTCCGGCTTCCGCGTTAAGAATTATAGAAATTGGCACACCGGCCGCTTTAGCCAAGGCAGTTTTTTCTCCCCGTTTGGCATTTTTCAGGCAAAAGGCAAGGGCTGTCTGAAAAGTCTTTTTTGTAGATTCCATTTGGTTTTACTCAGGTGCCGATTAACTAAACAGAAGGGGGTTTTTATGTTCACCGCGAAACAAAAGCTTTTTTTCAAATACATCTTTTTCATTGTGCTGACCGTTGGCGAGGAACTTAAAGCATTCTTCCGCTTAACAGCACCACGGCAACGGAAAAATAAATCACCAAACCCGTCACGTCCACAAGGGTAGCCACGAAGGGCGCGGATGCCGTGGCGGGGTCTAATCCTGACCTTTTCAAAATGAACGGAATCATGGAACCAGACAAAGTTCCCCAGAGGACGACGAAGACCAGGGATAACGACACGCTTAATCCTACCCACAGCCAAAATTCTCCATAATCGTAAAAGCCCGCTTCCTGCCACAGGTAAATGCGGACAAATCCTATCAGCCCCAGAATAGAACCCAAAATCAAGCCTGACAAAATTTCCTTGCGCATTACGTACCACCAGTTTCTTAGTCTTAGTTCACCCAGGGCCAAAGAACGGATAATAAGACTGGCGGCCTGCGAGCCGGAATTACCGCCGCTCGAAATGATCAGGGGAATGAACAGGGCAAGGACAACGGCTTTCGCCAGTTCTCCCTCAAAATAGCCCATGGCCGACGCGGTAAGCATTTCGCCGAAGAACAGAATGACGAGCCAGCCGGAACGCTTCTTAATCATCTCGAACAACGAGGTTTTGGTGTACGATAAATCCAAACCATCGGTGCCGCCGAATTTCTGGAAGTCTTCCGTTGCCTCTTTCTCCAAAATGTCTATTACGTCGTCCACCGTAACGATACCCAGTAATGTTCCATCCGTATCGGTTACGGGCAAAGCGATGCGGTCGCTGTCCTGAAATATCTTTCCGGCGACTTCCCTGTCGTCGTTGGCATTAAGC
>JAITWQ010000205.1 GCA_031285215.1 Syntrophobacterales bacterium
CCCTTTGATCAGTTCCAAATATCCGTTAGCTTTTCCTTCCAGAACTTTCCGCACGCCTTCTGCTTCTGCCTGATATTTCATGAGAATGGCATCTGCCTGCCCCCTCGCTTCGCGCCGGCATCGTTCCGCCTCTGCTTCTGCATCAATTTCTATTTTTTGCTTGTTAATTTCCTGACGCACAACTTCATCTGCCGTCAGGCGTTGATGTTCTGCCCGGTATTGAGATTTCTGGATTTCGACCTCTGCTTCAATCCGGGCAACTTCACCTCGCTGCAGTGCCGCAGCCCGCTTTACTTCCAGCTCGGCATTGGCGGCAGCAATATCGGCATTAGCTTTGTTTTCACCATCGATGGCGAGAGCCTCCTGCTGCTGGACAACAATACGCTGATCAGCCTCTGCTTTCTTTTTCCCTTTTTCCGATTCGGCCTCGTTTTCTGCCACGCCAATAACTTTTTTCTTGGTTGCTTCGGCCTCGCCGATGACAGCAAGGGCTTCCTGCTGCTGGACATAGATACGCTGGTCGGCCTCCGCTTTCTTCTTTCCTTTCTCCGCTTCTGCCATATTTTCTGCCACTCGGACTTCTTTGACTCTTGTGGCTTCGGATTCACCGATGGCGCCTTTTTTGTCCTGCTCCGCGACATCTACCTTTGCCTGGTTAACGGCCTCAGAGGCCGCTTTTTTCCCGATGGAGTCAATGTATTCTGATTCGTCTGTAATATCCGTAATGTTTACATTAATCAGGAAGAGGCCAATTTTATTTAACTCGGGGGCAACATTTTTTCTGATGGCATCAAGGAAACTTTCGCGGTCCTGATTGATCTGCTCTATGGTAAGAGAAGCAACGGTGAGACGCAACTGACCAAAAATGATTTCTTTGGCCATTTCTTCTATTTCCTTTTGTTCCAGACGAAGTAATCGTTCCGCCGCCGCCGCCATGATTTCCGGAAGCGTACTAATGCCTACCGTAAATGTGGAAGGGACATTGATACGAATATTTTGCAGTGAAAGCGCTTTCTGCAGAGGAATGTTAATGGTCATGGGGGTGAGGCTGATGTAAGCGTAGTCTTGAATCAAGGGCCAGACGATGATTCCGCCTCCATGAATACATTTCGCCGACTGTCCTGTCCCGACTTTACCGAAGACGACAAGGATCCTGTCGGAAGGGCAGCGCTGATAACGCGAAGCCATAAACATTATGGTTGAAAAGATAAGGATGACGATAGCAGCAATGGGAAGAAGCCAAAGGTTGAACATATAATACTCCTTTTTAGTTTGTTGTTTCTTCTACGAGAAGCGTCGTTCCATTCGCTTCAACAACGCGTATCAGCGCCCCGGTAGCGATTTTCCTGCCATGAATCCCGATGGCGTCAAACTCGCGTAAATGGTTGCGGATATTAACCGTTACCCGTCCTGTTCCTCCCTCGGGAATGGTCAGATAAACCGTTCCCACACAGCCTATCGCATCAGATATTTGCAATGTTCCGCTTGATTGCAGGCGCGTGGCGGCCTTAAAGATTTTACCGATAAGCCATACCGAGATAAGCCCGGCGGCGACAGCGCCGATCACGGAGAAAAGCTGGCTTTGTTTGTAGAGGGCTAACCCTACCAGACCGAACATCATAAAAAACGAAGAAAGTCCATACAGGGAAAGCAATTGGAACCCGGCATCGGAGTCGGCATGTACATCAACATCTATGTCGGCATCTGCGCCTATAAGCTGCATGATAAACTTCATAAAAACAAAAAAACCGCCAATTACAGCACATGTTAAAAAGAATATTTCTAAAATACCGAAATTAGAGAACCATGCGCTCATACAAACTCCTTTTGTCTTATCAACAGGGTTTCAACTTGTGGACAGCGGGACATCACTGTGCATAACATACCATACTTTTGAATTGTCATTAAATCAAATTGACCTGTTTGTTTTCCCTTTTCCGTAGCGCATAGAAGCGCTTTTTCGTAACGATTAGCTTATCGCACCGTTATCGTTTTACGCTGATGAAGAAAAGGCCGCGTAAACGCCCGAAGGTCTTCTCCTCGCGGACATTTACAGCCGTTATTACAAAAATGGTGATTATTACTGATTATTTAACAAATACTCAGTGATATTGTCTTTGATCAGTTGTGCTGAAGTTTTATTGCCGAAGTAACCGATGCGTATGGCCAGTAATGTTGTTTCCCGTGATTTATATTCCAGGCGTATTTTTACCGATTCTCCTTTGATAAGAGCATTGATGGAGCCTTCTCCGATTTTCCACACGGGGACGACTTCTCTTCCTCCCATTTCCGCGACGACGGTTTCGCAGGCGTTTCTTAGCGTGTCAAAAGAAACGTTATATTCCACTAAAAGTTCGCCGTTTATGTAAAGATACGTCCCCGATCCTGCCGCTCCGGCAGCGGCGCCGCCGATGAGAAGAGGAACACAGCCCTTAAGGCAAAAAAGTCCGATGAGGCATGCGGCCAAGTATAATTTCGTTTTCATAAAGAAACTCCTTTCTCACAGCTTCGTTTTTATTCCAGACTTGCAAATTCGTTAAGCAATTCCTCTTGTCTCTTTGTCAGATCTTTGGGAATAGTGACCACTGTTTCTATAATTTGGTCTCCCCGCCCCGCCCCGCGAAGATGGGAAATACCTTTCCCCTTTAACCTGAATATTGCCCCGGGTTGGGTTCCCTTGGGAATTTTCAGTTTCTCCGAGCCGGTTAATGTGGGAATTTCCACCTTCGTTCCGAGTGCGGCCTGGGTAAAGGAAATAGATATCTGGCAATAAAGGTTATCGTCCTGCCGGTCGAAGAATTCATGGGGTTCCACGTCAAGGAAAACGTACAGGTCCCCGTTGGGGCCGCCATTTTCTCCTGCTTCTCCCTCACTGCGCAGACGAAGGCGCGACCCTGTTTCCACACCGGCGGGAATTTTCAGGTTAACCGTTTTAGTAATTTTCGTCCGTCCTGATCCCCTGCACGAAGGGCAGGGATGGGTAATCATTTGCCCATGACCGTGACATTGGGGGCATGTTGAACTGATACTGAAAAATCCCTGTGATTGTAATACCTGGCCCCGTCCATTACAGCGAGAGCAGATGATCGGTTTTTTCCCTGGTTCCGATCCTGTGCCGCTGCATTCCTGACAGGTAATATTCTTGGCGACATCAATATCCATGGCAACACCCATCGCCGCGTCCATAAAAGAGATGGTCAGGTCGTAACGAAGATCGGCTCCCGGCCTTGCCGATGTTCGTGTCCGTGAGCGTCCCTGATGCCTTGTGCCGAAAAAGTCAGAAAAAATATCATTAAAATTGGAAAAAATATCATCAAAGGAAGAAAACCCTTGGAAATCAGATCCTTTCAGGCCTTCATGACCAAAGCGGTCGTACCTCTGCCGCTTGGCAGGATCGGAAAGTATTTCATAGGCTTCTGCCGCTTCCTTGAATTTATCTTCTGCTTCCCGGTTATCTGGATTTCTATCGGGATGGTAAAGCATGGCCAGCTTACGGTAATTTTTCTTGATCGTTTCTTCAGTCGCCGCTTTTTCAACACCAAGAATTTCATAATAACAACGTTTTGCCATACAACTGTACTTTCCGCCCTTCCATGGGTGAGAAACGACTGTTTTTCAGACGAGTTTCAAAGTCATGGCGATACAATAGTCATTCACAATGATTGTGTCAATAGAAGGGGTGAAAAATCATGACAAAATTATTGTATATAGGGATTATATTTTTTTTCGTGCCCAACTGTAGATGAGGGCATACGGCCATAGTTATGGCCGGGGAAAACTTTCGTTTCATCGGGAAGAGTAAATATCCGTTCTTTTATGGAGCGAAACATCACCGGCCAGGAACCGCCGGGAAGATCGGTGCGTCCGATGGCTTCGACAAACAGTGTATCTCCCGTGAAAACACAGTCATCCAGCTGTAATACGATACTGCCGGGAGTATGACCGGGCGTATGAATCACCTTCAAAGAGATGTTGCCCAGGATGATCAGATCGCCGTCTTTTACCGTTTGGTCCGCCGCCGGCGAAGGCTTGGCATTGAACATGCGCAGCATGGAGGAAGGGGTGTTGATCAGCATGGGGGCGTCCAGTTCATGGACAATGATGGCGGCGCCGGTTTTGTCTTTCATTTCCTTATTGCCGGAAATGTGGTCAATGTGCCCGTGGGTGTTGACAATATAATCTAACCGGATGTCATGATCTTTTGCCAAACCGATTAAAAAATCAATATTGTCGGCGGGATCAATGACAAGCCCCTTTCCGGTTTGCGGATCCCCTATGATATAGTCAAATACGGCCATGGGGCTGACTTCTATTTGCTTCAAAAACATATCGTCCTCCTTGGGTAATTACGGGTTTCCGACAATGATCTTTGCATGATTATTATCAGGACTGTCACGTAAAGTAAAGGTAAATCAATCTACTTTGGTTAAGAGAGCGGCAAAGAAGGCATCCATATTGTGCCGGTGAGGAGCGGTTTTCATAAAACCTTTTTCATCAAGGCAGAATGAAGAGAAGTGTGGCGTGTGTCTTTCTTGACGAAACTCTCTATGGCGCTCCAGGAAAGATGCCACCTGATCATCATTTTCTTCAGATAAAATGGTACAGGTGCTGTACACGAGACGTCCCCCTTTACGGAGATAGATGGCGGCATTTTCCAGAAGATCTTTTTGCAGGGAAACAATTTTAGAAATTTCCGTTGGGTGCAAATGCCACTTGATTTCCGGATTTCTTCTGAGGGTTCCCAATCCTGTACAGGGAACGTCAACAAGAATAGCGTCGAAGGATTCCGGCTGACAGGGCAGCGTTGTTCTTCCGTCCTGACAGAGAGTTTTGATGCACGTGATGCCCAGACGATGCGCCATCTCTTGCAGAGAATCCAGCTTTTTCCGCTGGTTATCTACGGCGAGGATTGAGCCTTGATCACCCATCAGTGCTGCCATATGTGTGGCTTTTCCCCCTGTTCCCGCACAGAGATCCAAAATTTTTTCTCCCGGCCGTGGGCGCAAAAAATAGGCGATAAGTTGTGATCCCTCGTCTTGAAACTGGACTTTTCCTTCTTTGAACCAGGCCGTATCCCTGAGGGGCGCTTCGCTGTGGATGATATGAATACCATCCGGTGAACAGGGAGATTCTTCAATATTCCAACCTTCGTGCCTCATTTCCGTGATCATATCTTGCCGTGATATCCTTTGTGAATTTACGCGGATCGCAGCCGGAGGGGTAGTATTATGGGAGGCGCATCGTTTCAGTGTTTCCTCTTCGCCAAACAGGGCAATCCATCTTTCCACGAGCCACAGGGGATGGGAGTGATGAACGGCGATATACAGGGCAGGGTTAGCGGTTTTATCCGGCCACGGTATCTGTTCTTTCGTGCGGAGAACATTACGCAATAGACCGTTAACCAATGCTTTTTGATTTTGCCTGCGGGGAGATACCAGGGCTACTGATTCATTTACAACGGCATAGGGTGGAAGCCGGTCCAGGAAAAATATCTGGAACAGAGCGGTGCGCAAAATATTTTTCACCGAAATGTCCATTTCGTCAAAAGTCCCGCGATAATAATGCCTGATAATCCAATCCAGATAACCCCGCATACGTAAAGTGCCGAATACGATTTGAGTGAGGAGATTTTTATTTCTCTGGTCTTCCTGTTCATGGATCGACAGGTATGCATTGAGAAGCGGTTCGGCATAGCCCCGCTCTTTGTCAATGCGATCCAATATTTTCACGGCCAGCCGTCTGGGAGATAACTGCCCTTCAGAAGAGACGTTTTTTCTTATTGTCATGGGAAGTAATTATGGGAAGATCATCCGGCGTCGGATTCTTTTTTCATGCGATATCCCTGTAAAAAATTCTGAATGGACATGCGATTTTTATTTTCTCCCTGAACATCCAGAAGAGATATAATGCCGTTTCCGGCGGTGACGGTCAGCGTGCCTTTTCCCGGAATGTGTATCGTCCCCGGTGGATCTGCCGGGGATAACAGGGTACCGGAGGCGGCAAATATTTTGAGTTTTTTCCCGTCAATATAGGTGTAAGCCCCCGGTTCAGGTGAAAGTCCCCGTATCAGAGCCAAAATTTCCGGGACATTCATGTGCCAGTTAATCAGGCCGTCTTCTTTATTCAACCGCGGCGCCGGAGTTGCTTTTGTGTGATCCTGTGGTATGGGGCGTATTGATTGATCGCCAAGCATACCGATTGTTTGGTAAAGCATTTTAGCCCCTGTTTCCGCCAAGCGGTCGTGGAGGGAGGCGAACGTTTCTTCTTCGTCAATGGCAACTGTTTCCTGAAGAAGAATATCGCCGGAATCAATTCCTTCGTCCAAACGCATGATTGTTACGCCTGTTACTTTTTCCCCCCGTATCAGACTCCATTGGATAGGAGCCGGACCTCTGTATTGCGGCAGCAGGGAAGGATGGACGTTGATGCAGCCATACCGTGGCTGGATGAGCATTTCGCGGGGCAATATCTGACCAAAAGCGACAACAACGACAAGGTCAGGGGCTAACTCACGAAAAATTTGAAGGAAACTTTCTTCACGGATTTTTCCCGGCTGAAAAACCGGCAGGTTATGGGCTTCCGCGATAACCTTTACGGGCGGCGGTACAAGGCGTCGTCCCCTTCCTTTAGGGCGATCCGGTTGTGTAACGACGCCAACAATGGATAGTCCATGATGCAAAAGAATTTGCAAGGAAGGAATCGCAAAATCAGGGGTACCCATAAAAAGAATCGACATTTGTCCCATATTCATCCTGCCTGCTCTCTTGATCATATCATCCCATCTAGGTTGTGTTGACACTAATTTACCCAAATGATAACAAGATACCTGCATTTTTTATTGCTGTTCATTTTAAGCCTGCTCTTCTCTGAGCGGGCAACTTTAATCCCAATTTATATCCTCATGCCGGACAAATTCACCACGGGCAAATTCCGCACGGGCTTGCTCTATGGCCTCAATCTCGTCAGGCGTTGCTACATCATCAGGCACAAAACGAATCATTACATTGTACAGCGTATCAAGGACGTCTTCATCCACTAAGTCAACTAATGCGTGAAGCTGTTGTCTATTTGCGCTCATTTTTTAACTCCCTTATAGGCGTCTCCGCGTGGAAGAACGTCGTTTATTCTGATTTCGCCAGGCAACATTTCAAAGAGTATACGCCAGTCCCCAATCCGTAACCGGAAAGCAGCGGAATATCCTTGTAACTTTTTTACATCACCTGTTGGCAGATTATATATCCCCTGTTGGATTCTTTTCTTTGTGTACGCGTCCATGCGTTCAATGGCCTTTATCGCTGATTTGGAGAAGATGATATTCATATCATGCCGCTTCGCCGG
>JAITWQ010000219.1 GCA_031285215.1 Syntrophobacterales bacterium
TTGATTATTACAACGGTTGGACAGAAAAAGACGAAGAAAACTTATTTCATTTATTAGGCGAAACCAAAGCAAAATTTATTCTTTCCACTTGGCACCACAACGATTGGCGCGAAAATGAAATGATAAAAAAATATTGGGATAAGTTTAATATTCTGACAAAAGACCATTTTTATCACAATGGCGGAAGTGTTGAAAATCGCAGAGAAGTAGTTGAAGCGCTTGTTTGCAATTTTGATGTTTCGACTTTTGGCAAGCACAATCACGAACCCGCAAAGAAAATCAAAGAAAAACAATTAGAGTTGGTGTGGTAAACGCCGAACGCACAACGAGGCGTTAGAGGTCAGGCAGAAACGAAAAAGCAAAAATGAATAATGGAAAGCAATAGAATAACAGACGTAACAAGGCAACACATTTCGGACGAAATGGCAATCGGGAAAATTTGGTATCACGGCAATCAAACTGAACCCGATTTTTTAGCACGATTGTTTGACTTAAAAAAATTGTCCTCAAGAGACTATCGCTATACCAATGCTTATGACGATATCTACCAACATATGGTAAATAACAATGATTGGGAAACAGATTGGATTTACTGCGACCCACGTATAAACTTATTGCATTGTGCAGATGAAACATATTTGGCATTTTTAGCGATGACTATTCACCCCAGAGTTAGAACAAATTCAGATGAAATTGCCAAATTAATAGAAATTTATAACAAATATTTAGACGCTGACGGTTTTGAAATTGCACAGACTGATGAAATTTCAGGTAAACCTATTTTTTCAGGAAGACAAAAAGTAATAGGACAAGCACATTTAGTTGCTAAGAAAGTAGAAATAAAAAAATATTTGAACACAGCATACGTAAATGGAAAGATTAACACAATGACCGATGCCATTCATAAAGACACTGACTTAGCAATTGGAACAGCTAAGGAGTTACTTGAAACAACCTGCAAATCAATTTTACGTCAAAACAATGTAATAGCAACCAAAGATTTTACATTACAGCAACTCATTAAAGTAACAACAAATTCTTTGGACTTCAAACCAAAAGAGGCAAGCGATACAGAAAAGGCAGAAAAAGCGATTAAACAAATTTTAGGAGGTATAAATTCAATTGTTCAGGGCGTTAGCGAATTAAGAAACAGTTATGGAACAGGACACGGAAAAGATGCAGAATTTAAGGGACTTGAAACTAAGTATGCTAAACTATTGGTCGGTGTTGTTTCAGAAATTGTAATACTCTATTTGGCAACAAATGGAGAAACCACAGAATTAATTGAAACATAAAAACATAACAACAATAAATAGCCGAACGCACAACGAGGCGGTTTGGCGCAATGGCGGCATTAGCCCGCAAAAATTGCCGTGCGTATTTGGAAGTTTATCTCCCGCCCGCGCCTCAGTGAAACCCCGCCTTCGCAGTGCCGCCGGGACGAAACGCATCATCGTGGTTGCAAATCAAAAATATAATTTATGATGTTAAATATGGATACTTTTAATCCATGTGGAGGCGTTTGGCCTGGATAATTTTGTGATCTCCCCGGTAATTCTCCAAAGTATTTTGCCGCCATGGCAGTGTATATCATTATGATTTTATTAAATAAATAAATATATATGCTTCTTGGCACAGGAATTGATTACATGGCATGCGCGCAAAAACTCAAGAGAAAGAACCATATTTAAAAGGAGGTTTTCAGGCATGAAAAAGTTTTTTGCAATCCCTTTGGCGGCGCTTATCGCTTTAGCGGTAGCTCTGCCGGTATTTGCGGCTAAGGGTCAAGCCGGTACGGTGCAATGGTATGGCGCATCGGATAAAAACATGGCTGTACAGATTAAAGAAACGCAAAACAATACCAGGAAAAATGCGTCTGGCCCCAAGATCACTTCTAACGCCCACAGCAAGGATTTCCCCGGCTTGTACTTCATCTGGAATGCCAAACAGAAGGACAGCGGTTATCTGAAAGTCAGGGCGAGCGTATTTGATCAGTACGAAAGATTCTCCCTCACCGTAAAAGAAGCGAACAGGTACTGGGATTTCACCATCGCGCCGCAGCGCAACCAGCGCATGACGAAAGATGGCTGCTATGTGTTCCATATACCCAAGGTATCCAACAACAAGAACATAAACATGGTATTTGTAAGCGATTTTGTGGAGAAGAGAAAAATGGGTCCCCCTCCAAAGACAGTTCCGCCTCCGGTTTCCGCTCCAGGGAAAAAGCATGATCCTAAACATAATACATTTCAATGGAGGGGCGCGGATAAAGCTATAGCCGTGAAAATTAACGAATCGCGAAACAATGCCAGGAAAAATGTGTCCGGCCACAGGCTCAATTCTAATGCCTACAGCAATGATTTTCCCGATTTGTTTTTCATCTGGGACGCCAATCAGAATGATAACGGTTACCTGAAAATTAAGGCAAGCGTATTTGACCAGTACGAAAGATTCACCATCACCGCCAGGGAAGGGAATACATACTGGGATTTTAACATCGCGCCGCAGCGCAACCAGCGCAGAACAGACGACGATTGTTATATATTTTACCTGCCCAAGGTGTACAATAACAAAAATATAGACACGGTGTTTGTCAGTGATCCGGTGAGAAGGCGCTGACAAACGAATAATAAGTTTTTTTCGGGTACCTCTGGGATGGCGTTTTTACAGATTCCAGAGGCGCCCTTTTTTTATTTTCGCAGCTTTGCCGCTGTGTATTTGTGTGCCGCCCCTGCCGGCTTTGCGTCAGTGTGCTTTCTGATCGGCAGTACGAGGGAATAAAGTGAGGCGGTTGACTTTATTTGTATAATTTTGTATAAATTGTCGCGTTCTTACTGTGAGGAAGGTTCTCTCGTTGTTTTATTTAGCTTTTATTTTGTCAGAGGCTGTTTTTCTGTCATGCTGGCGAAGGCCATTCCGGTGTCGGAAGTGATTTTGTATAAAAGCATCGCCGGAACGGTATGAATGATCACGGAGGAGGTTATATGAACGGGAAAATGTTTTTGGGCTTTATACTGCTGATACTGATCGCCGCATCTTCGGCGTACCTCTATGTGAGAGAAGAGTTTAAGGTGAAAACAGTTGACGGGGGTAAGTCTGTAGAGATCATCAAATATGGAGGGAGTGTAAATAAGCCCGCAGAGATTGTCAAACACAGAGGAATTTTTAAGAAAGACGTGCAAATTCCTTCCCACATAAAAGATCTGCCCGTTTCCATGATCGGTTATGAGGATGTACGCCCGTTTTGGTTAATATGGGATTCGCAATTTACCTACCACAAGGGGGCCTTTGAGGAAAGGCATCTTACCGGCGTAATCATTCCCGATAGCGTAACTTCCATTGGCTACAACGCGTTTCGGAAAAATCAACTTACAGGTATCGCCATTCCACCCGGTGTGACCACTATTGGGGAGGCGGCTTTTGCGGAAAATCAACTTTCCAGGGTAACTATTCCTGAAGGTGTAACTTCTATAGGAGAGCGGGCATTTTGGCATAATCAACTTGCCAGCGTGATCATTCCCGGCAGTGTAGCCGTTATTGGGCGTGAGGCCTTTGCGAAAAACCAACTCACCGGTGCTGCTATTTCCCCCGGTGTGACTTCCATTGAGGGTGAAGCCTTT
>JAITWQ010000183.1 GCA_031285215.1 Syntrophobacterales bacterium
ATGACAATATCACCGCCCTCCGGATTATAGCGCTCCCATGACGGTTTAATCACAATGGACAACCCCACGCGCAGGGGTTTGAAATATTTTTTCCACTGCTCCTCCCAATCGGGGTCTTCGATAATCTCCCGCTCCATGGTCACTCTGGGAAAATCGGGGAAGAGATCGGCAAGATGGCCGAGATAGGTATCAAGGCGATGAAGTTTTCCCTCCCAATGGGAATCAAGGGGCAGATAGGCGTACAAGCGGTTATTCCCCCGCCATTCAGGCAGATCATCATCAGCCGATGATGACACGAGAACCTCCTCATAAACGCCCTGGGAACCAAGCTCCATCATGAAATTAGCAACGCTGTCCAGCAAATCCTCCGGAACAGACAATTCCAGTTTTACCCATGTCTGCTTTCCCGTTTTCTTCTTCTGATTCGTCATCGTTCATACCTTCTTTTCATGTGGTGAGGTATCCATCATTTATACATGGGGATTTATATCTTTTTTCCCAACCTATTTCAAGCCGCTTGAATTTAGGTGTGGTTCATGTTAGTTTCCCTTCTATGTAAAAGGGCCTTGCCTTGCAACCAATAATTTCCCAAGGTGTGAAAATCTCATCTGACCAAGGATTTCTGTTTTGAAATACTACCCCGTTTTTCTTGATATTGCCGGAAGGCCATGCGCCGTTGTGGGCGGCGGAGAAGTGGCTCTGCGCAAAACGCAGAGGCTTCTGCAATGTCATGCCCGCGTTTTGGTGATTGCCGAAAAACTGACCGCCCCTTGGCAAGATTTGCCGGGGAAAGACGGCCTGCGTTTCATTTGTAAGGCCTACGACCCTCGCCACATAGAGGGTATGTTTTTGGTTATTGGCGCTACGAACAGGGAAGACGTCAACGAGCGCGTCTTTCAGGACGCCCGGAAACGGCAGATTCTTGTTAATATTGTTGATGATCCCGGACGCTGCGATTTTATTCTTCCCTCGCTTGTAGAACGGGGCGATCTTTCCGTGGCCATATCAACGGGAGGGAAAAGCCCGGCCATGGCCAAACGCCTGCGCCAGGAACTGGAAAACACACTGGGGGCGGAATATGAAACCGCCCTGGAAATCATGGGTGATATCCGCCGTATTGTGCGAGAGCGCAGCCAGCCCTCCCATGATAACCAGAAAATTTTCGCTCAGTTGATATACTCTGATATGCTCCGTTTAATCAGGGAAAAAGACTGGGATACCTTGAGGAAACTCATCACAAACATCGTTCCGGAAGCGGAAAATATACGGCTGCCATCATGATGACGGCCATCATTCATATTACTCTGGCGGGCTATCTTGCCAGTACCGTGGGATACTGGATCGCCCTGCCCGTGAAGAGGATTTTGGTCGCCAAAATATCCACGTGGATTTTAGGGTGTTCCTTTTTCTTTCATTCCCTTACCCTGATAATTCCTCACCTTCATGGCGGCCAAAATCCCTTAATCAGTATTTCAGGGGCCTTGTCTCTTTTTTCCTGGATCATCAGCGGAGCCTTTATCCTCTTCCAGACAAGAACAAAAACACGCATTTTAGGTGTCATTCTTTCACCTCTGATCCTTCTTGTATTTTTTGCCGCGTCATACCAGCTGACGGGAGACAGACTGCTTCCCCCGCATCTCCAGGGGCCGCTGGTGACCATCCATGTTATTCTTTCCGTTGCCGGTGAAGCTCTGTTTGCCCTGGTCGCCCTGGCAGGAATACTGTATCTTCTCCAAGATCACTTCATCAAAAAGCGGCGTTTCCATGCCATGTCACGTTTACTGCCGCCTTTGGAGGATCTTGACCGGATCAACCGCTTTGGTCTGCTCATTGGTTTTCCCCTGCTGACGGGCGGCCTTCTCGCCGGATCGGTCTGGGCACAGTCTGTTTTTGACCATCTCTGGCTGTGGGATCCGAAACTGATCTGGGCCTTTGCCTTTTGGCTGGGGTATGCCTTTATCCTGCACCAGCGCATGGCCATAGGCTGGCAGGGACACCGGGCCGCCCTTTTGTCGCTTGTTTTTTGTCTGGTCTTTCTTTTTTCTCTGGCGGCCATTATACTGATCTTTCCTTCCCATCACATGTTTTCCCGGTAATATGGATATTATTCTTCTCGGTTTAAATCATAAAACGGCTCCCCTGGACATACGGGAAAACCTCTCCGCGCCATGCGGCGAAGGCCGTCATCCTCTCCACGACATCAGGGAGATTGACGGGGTGCAGGAGGCTTTTTTTCTCTCCACCTGCAACAGAATAGAAGTTCTCTTTCGCGTTGATCGGGATACGGAGGAGGTCATTTCCCGGGTGAAAGAATTTTTACGGCAAAAGGGCGCTCTGCCGGCGGAGGAATTGCATCGCTGCATCTATGTCTTTTTCAATGAACAGGCCGTCCGCCATCTCTTTCGTGTCGCCGCGAGCCTTGATTCCATGGTCATTGGCGAACCGCAAATCCTGGGACAGGTAAAAGAAGCGTATCGGGAAGCGGTGGAACTGCACGGCGCTGGTATTATCCTGAATAAAATCATTCACTACGCCCTGCGAACGGCAAAACGCGTGCGCACCGAAACGAAAATCGCCTCCCATGCCGTTTCCGTCGGTTACATCGCCGTAGAACTGGCAAAGAAAATCTTCGGCACCCTTGCCAAAAAATCGGTGCTTTTGGTCGGCGCCGGCGAAATGGCGGAACTTGCGGCCCGCCATCTCATGGAAAACGGCACGACACGCATCGTCATTGCCAACAGAACATTTGAAAACGCTGTCCAGATAGCGGACAGGCTGAAGGGAGAGGCGGCGCGTTTGCAAGACTTGGAAAGGCACCTGCAAAACACGGATATTGTGATTACCTCAACGGGCGCCGCAAATTACATTATCTCCAAACAAATGGTCGCGTCCGCCCTTTTCCGCCGCAGAAACAGGCTCTTGTTTCTGATTGACATTGCCGTACCGCGGGATATTGATCCGGAGGCGGCGTCTCTTGATAATGTCTATCTCTACAATATTGACGACCTGCAGGACATTGTGGATGAAAACCGCGTTATGCGGCAGAGGGAAGCCGAACGGGCGGAGGACATCATTACCCGGGAACTCTGCGCCTACATGGAATGGTTCAACACCCTGGAGGCGGTTCCCACCATTGCGTCTCTTAAAGACAAAACAGATCTCATCATCCGCCATGAATGGGAGAGATCCGCTTCCTGGCTGCAAACACTGCCGGATGACGACCGTCATCGCATTAAGGCGCTTTTGGCAGCGGTTGTTAATAAAATTCTTCACGATCCCTTCGTGGGATTGAAGGAAAAAACGGCGGATCAGAACGGAAAAGCGTATATAGCTGTCATGAGAGAACTGTTCAATCTGGAGGAAAAATCATCGGAAAAGTCATCAGAATAGGAACGCGGAGAAGCAAACTCGCCCTGACTCAATCCGCCTGGGTTGCCGGCCGGATACGGGGGCATCATCCCCATCTTTCCATAGAAATGGTTGTTATTAAAACTCAAGGCGACCGTTTTCTTAACGTTCCCCTCGCAGAGATAGGCGGCAAGGGGCTTTTCGTCAAGGAAAT
>JAITWQ010000189.1 GCA_031285215.1 Syntrophobacterales bacterium
CGGAGCAAATTGACGCCCTGAAAACAATGGGCATCAACCCCTTGCGCTATCTTGTCAGTCCCCGCATCGCCGCTTCCATCGCCAGTTTTCCTATTCTGACGGCTCTGTTTGATCTGATCGGTATTTTAGGCGGTTATGTGGCGGTGGTCTTTTTATTGTCCGTGACGAGCAATCCTTACTTTCACCGCGTTCAGGCAGGTCTTGCCCTGGGCGACATAACAGAGGGGTTCATTAAATCCCTCGTTTTCGCCCTGATTGTCTCTACGGTGTGCTGCTATCAGGGATACCACGCCCATCGGCGTTCAGACAGCCACGGGGCGAAGGCGGTTGGCATGGCCACGACATCGGCGGTGGTTCTTTCCTGCGTCCTTATTCTTATTGCCGACTACATTGTGACAGCGATTCTGATATGAGCCAAACGCAAACCCCTTTAATAGAATTTATCAATGTCAGTAAGAGTTTTGGGGCGAAAAAGGTCCTTGAGCGCATGAATCTCCAGATTTATGAAGGCGAGGTGACAACCATTATCGGCCTGAGCGGAGGCGGGAAAAGCGTTCTCCTGAAGCATATCATTGGCCTTCTTGAACCTGATGAGGGTACGATTCTCTTTCGGGGCAGACCCGTTACCGGCACAGGCCGCCAGGGCGTTTTTGCCCAGGGTGAAATCAATTACATGTTCCAGGGCAACGCCCTGTTTGACTCCATGACCGTTTTTGATAATGTGGCCCTTCCCCTCAACGAGACGACCAATCTTTCTAAGCGGGAAATCGCGGAAAAGGTGATGACGCGCCTCAGAGAAACGGAGCTTGCCGATACGGAATATAAATTTCCTGCGGAGTTGTCGGGCGGTATGCAGAAACGTGTTGCCTTGGCCCGTGCCCTTATTACAGATCCCAAGATCGTCCTTTTTGACGAACCCACATCGGGACAGGATCCCGTGCGGAAAAATGCGATTTTGGGGATGATTGCCCAGTATCAGCGGAAGTTTGGCTTTACCGCCATTCTGGTCAGCCATGAAATTCCTGATGTTTACTTTATCTCGAATCGTATTCTTGCCCTCTATGATAAACAGATTGTCTTTCAGGGCGCTCCGGATGATCTGGAAAATTTTGACCATCCCTTTACCCGCGAGGTGATCCACAGTATTGAAGGGCTTCAGGCCGAATTGACGGGCCTTCATTCCCGCCGGCGCTTTAAACTTCTTTACCATAACGAGTTAAAAAAATTCTCTCCCGGGAAAGCCTATACCATCGTGTTGTTTTCCTTGAATTATTCCGCAAATGAGTCTAATGAAGGGGAACGGAATCTTGTAGAGGACGCCATGCAAAAGATGGGGCGGCTTATTAATAAACATTTTGATTCCGTAGGCGGGTTTTCCACACGCTACCGGGCCAGCCAGTTTATAACGGTTCTTCCCGATGCCGACATGGGGGAAACAAGTGATATTCTCAAATTATTTGTTGCCGATCTGGAGGATGGCGGTGAACCGGACGGGGAAAAATTAACGGATTTCGGCGGGGAGTTTTCCGTGATGGCGGGCCTTGCGGAAGGTCATCCTTCTTTAAGCATTGAAGAGGTTGTGCAGTCTGCCCAGGAGAGGCAGGCTGAAATTGCCCGCATGTCCCTGTCCTCAGGAGTGAGTTAAACGATGAAAAAAACATATGTGAATCTTGTGGTGGGGCTTTTTGTTCTGGCGGGTCTGGTGATGATCGGCTACATGACCCTGAGTTTGGGACAGGTTTCTTTGTTTGGGGGCGATTCCTACACCCTCTACACCCGCTTTACCTCTGTGTCCGGGCTGCGGACGGGAAATCCCGTGAAAATGCTGGGAATGGAAGTCGGCCGGGTGGGAAAATTATCCATGGATCAGGATGATTTGAAGGCCATTGTGGAAATTAAGATTAAAAAAGGCATTAAAGTTTATGATGACGCCATTGCCTCCATCAAAACGGAAGGACTGATCGGAGATCACTACATCAGTGTGGATCCCGGAGGAGGGGGAACTCTCCTTGAGGCGGGCGGCTCCATTATCGAAACGCAAGCCCCTGTTGACATTTATGATCTTATCGGCAAATATGCCTTTGGAGAAGTGGGAAAATAATGACCCGCAAAAGAAAATCCATAAATATTTTTCAGGAGAGATTACCATGAAAAAGACAATAATCATGGCGGCAATGTTGATGGCCCTGGTTTTATCTTCTGCCGCCTATGCTGCTGCACCTTTGGAAACAGTAAAAGGCAATGTTAACCGCGTTCTTGATATTCTTCGCGATCCTGCTTTACAGGGAAAGGCGCTGCTGGAAAAGAAGAAGGAAAAACTGCGCGCCGTTTATTACGACATGTTTGATGAGCGTGAACTTTCCCGGCGATGTCTGTCGCGTAATTGGGCAAAACTGACCGCCGATCAGCAGAAAGAATTTATTCACCTGTTTCGTCAGATTCTGGAAAACACCTACTCCGACCGTATCCTTGCCTACAAGAACGAGAGGATCGTGTTTGATAAGGAATCTGCTCTGAGTTCCACCCAGGCGGAGGTCTATACCCGTATCATTACGGCGTCGTCGGAAGTTCCCATTTTCTACAGGCTCATTCTCAGTGATGGCAGTTGGAAAGTGTATGATGTGGTGATTGAAAATATAAGCCTCGTGCAGAATTACCGCAGTCAGTTTGACGAGATTCTTGCCAAAAATCCACCGGAAAAAATGCTGGAAATTCTGCGAAATAAGCTGAAATGATGTCATTCATACGGGAAAAAGACGGAGAGATGCGTGATATGCGGGCAAGACGCTTTTTCCTGTTCAGTGTCTTTTTCCTTGGTTTCTGTCTTTTACCCTCCTATGACGCCCCATTTTTAGCGAATCATGCTTGGGGTGCGGAAGAATACGCCGTTGAAATATCCGCATCACTGCCGGAAGATGTTCTCCCGTCTGCTGATCTTGCTCCGGAGGCAGCGGCAGGAGAGGCGGCGGATCATGACGTTGCGGATACAGCGGTTGCAGAGGCCGCTGACGAATACGAGGATGATTATTTTGACGAGGATGAAGAGCTGTATGGAGTACGCAGCGATATCGCTCCTATTGCGGACCCCATTGAGCCTTTTAATCGGGCCATGCATCATTTCAACGATAAAATGTACTTTTGGGTGTTAAAACCGGTTGCCATCGGCTATAAAACAGTGGTTCCCGAGTTGGTGCGCGTCGGCGTCAAAAATTTTTTTACGAATCTGGCCTTTCCTCTCCGTTTTACCAGTTCTCTTTTGCAGGCCGATTTTGGCGGCGCTCTTCGGGAAACGGGGCGTTTTACAATCAATACCGTCTGGGGTTTAGCCGGTTTTTTGGATCCCGCCTCCATGTCCGGGGATCTTTTTCCCAAAAATGACGCTGATTTAGGGGAAACTTTTGGTGTGTGGGGTATTGGGCCGGGGATTTATATTGTCTGGCCGGTTATTGGCCCTTCCAGTCTGCGCGATACCTTTGCTTTCGCGGGTGAATGCTTTCTCTATCCTCCCGCTTATTTGCAGCCCTGGTATACGCCTGCCGGAGTTCGTTCCTATCAGATCATTAACGATACCTCCCTGCGCATTGGGGATTATGAAGCCCTCATCGGTGCGGCCATTGATCCTTACCTTGCCGCGAGGGATGCTTATAACCAGTACCGGGCCAAGAAGATTGAAAATAAGCGCAAAAAACTGACTTCACCGGCGGAGATTCCGTCCGAGTGACCCGGACTTTGTTTTTTATGGTTTTTATCTGTAAAAATATGATAATGGCATGTGAATAGCATGTGGAATATTGCTTCAGGACTGTTCCCGTGAAAAATAACGGGTATGTTTTTTAAAAATGCGAAAAAAAGGAGAATTTTATGCTGAAACGTTTTGTAGTGATGATGATTGCCTTGATGTTTGTTTTCTGTACCTCCGCCATAGCCGCAGATAAAAAGAAAAAAGCTGCTCCGCCGCCGGAACCGAAGAAGACGGAAGAGCAGCAGTGTACTAAAAAGGACTGTGGAGACGAAAAGGGCGGCGAAGAAAAGATAATTCAAAGATAATTCTCAGATAATCGGGGCAAAATATTTTCCCCAAGGGTCATGAAAATTCATTCATGACCCTTTTTTAGTATTATTGCCGTGTTATTGCGGGCTTGACTCGCAATCTCACGGAAAGAAAACCGTTTTGCAAGTGCGGGCGATCCTGTCCGCTTTTTCGTCCAGCCTCCGGCTACTGACGGCCAATAGCTGACCGGATCTGTTCGGCAATCACATCCACCGGCTCGCCAAGGAGGGTATCCAGTGGAATTTTGGCAAGATAATCATCCGACCAGGGCAGATTGTACTCATTAATCAAATTTTTGAGATCATAAAAATAAACAGCCATGACCGCCATGCGTTCCTTCACGGAAAGAGATTCATTAAAAGTCACATGGACGAGGAGGAGATGGCCGATTTTGCCATCGCGCCGTTTCAGCGGAATGATCACCAGGGAGCGTCCGTCCGATTTACCGCGGCCGATATGAATTTTACGCGTACTGGTAATGGTCCTCTTCGTTCCCATGAGATGATTGTCCCCCTTTACCCGCGATGCCATCTGCAACGATATTCCCCCCTGGGACTGAATAGTAATGGTCGTTTCATCCACAGGTTTTCCGTAGATATCAAGCCCGTCAACAGCGTAGAGCGTATAGCCGCCGACATGGGATATGGCGGGCTGAATACGGCTTATCGTCATCATGCTCTTCGTACTTAACGACTCTTCGGTAAAGGAAAGCTGTTTAAGCAGGTCAAACAGAATGCCGGAAAGGGGCCGTTCCTTGCGGCTTGTACCCACGGTAACCGTTTTCGCCTGATGGCGAATGGCGTCAATGGGGCGCGACAACTCATCAATGGCCAATCCTAAAGATATATCCAAAAGATCAACGGGGGAACTGTCAGCCCCGAAATCATCGGCATAACCATCTTCCTTTTTCAGGAAACCGGCGCAATATTTCAGGAGGAGAACAATATCCGCAATGGTTTTATTATTAACGGAACGAAAATCTCCCTGATTACGGCGGGCGTGAAACTGGGGAGAGAACTCCCGTACAAGCTGGTGCAGCTTTCTGTCGCCGATTCTGGCGTACAGGGGCATGAATTCCTTATCCTGAATGGCCATCTGCTTATTGAGCTTGTTACGGAATGTCCTTAAAAAGAGGGCGTCTTCATCAATGCACTGGGCGGCGTAAAACCCGAAAAGATGGCCGGCAATCGTATTGAGAATAACAGGCAGGGGCTGCTCCTTGCGCGGCACCTTAATGACGGCGTCGGCAATGCGGTCGAACCGGTCTTCCCCCTCATCGCAAAAGACAATTACACTCGCCTTATGGGCCTTGAAAATGGCCACGTCCTTGGCAATATCACCAATTACCGCCTCCGGATTCCCTGCGCCGCAGACAAGAATGAGCGGTTCCGCCGATAAATCAATATGTTTTTTATTTTCCACAATATCCGAGGAAATCGTTTTATAGCAGAGTTCGCTTAATTTGATGCGAATCTCGTCGGCGGCGGCCTTATTCGGCCCGCTTCCCACAATGGCCCAGTAGGTTTTATGCCTGGATGTTTCCCGGGCGGCCTTTTGTATCTCTTCTTTCTTGTTCAGCACACGATTCATGAGGAGAGGTGTTTCTTCCAGGGCGGCCAGTTCTTCGGCAATCTCCTCCTCCGGCATACTTTTCAGGAGCCGCGCAAAAGCAAGGGCCAAAACATGCCCGGCAACGATTTGCGAGTAAAAAGCCTTCGTCGAAGCAACGGACATTTCAATATCGCGGCCATCGCTGGTATAAAAAACGCCGTCGGCCTTCGCGGTTATATCGGATTGCCGCCGATTGACAATGGCAATGACAGAGGC
>JAITWQ010000075.1 GCA_031285215.1 Syntrophobacterales bacterium
GATGCGGTGATGATGATGGATTATGACGGAGCCGCAGAATTGATACAAAAGCTGCTTAATCGTGCATAATATCACGGGTATGAACATGGAAGCGAAAAAATATTTTCTCTCATTATCAAATTTCTTTGATTTTTTGATCGTCAACCGTTATACTGAAAAATGATTCAATATTAGAAAGGGAATCATAAACCATGATTTATAATGAAGAATTCGAAACATTACCCCGTGAAGTCCTCGAAGTTTTACAGTTGAAACGTCTCCAGCAAGTTGTGCAGCGTGTTTATCATACCGTTCCTTTTTATAAAGAAGCCTTTGATAAGGCGGGCGTTTCTCCCAATATCAAAAGCCTTGATGAGCTTCGCCATTTTCCTTTTACCACCAAGAACGACCTGCGTGATAATTATCCCTTTGGTCTCTTCGCCGTTCCCATGGATCGCGTTGTCCGTCTCCACGCCTCATCCGGGACAACGGGCAGCTCTACCGTGGTTGGCTACACGAAGCGGGACATTGAAAATTGGTCGGAACTCATGGCTCGCTGTTTTTTCGGCGCCGGTTTAACGCAGAATGATATCGTTCATAATGCCTATGGTTATGGGTTGTTCACAGGAGGGCTGGGTGTTCATTACGGCATCGAAAAACTCGGCGCCAGTGTTATTCCCATGTCCGGCGGCAATACAAAGCGCCAGATCATGCTTCTCCAGGATTTTGGCCCAACGGCTATTTGCTGTACCCCTTCGTATGCCCTTACTCTGGCGGAACAAGGCGAAGCCATGGGAATTGACATGAGGAAATTGAAACTTCGCGTTGGTATTCTGGGGGCAGAACCATGGTCTGAAACATTGCGCAAACAGATCGAAGACGCCCTGGATATTACGGCGATGAATATTTACGGCCTTTCGGAAATTATGGGGCCTGGCGTCGCCATGGAATGTGCGGAAGGTAAAGAAGGGATGCATGTCTTTGAAGACCATTTTCTGGTGGAAGTCATTGATCCCGCAACGGGCGATGTTTTGCCTCCGGGTGAAGAAGGCGAGGTTGTCTTCACGACCCTTACCAAAGAGGCGTTTCCTTTAATACGCTATCGTACACGGGATCTCTCCCGTCTTATTCCCGAACCGTGCGTTTGCGGGCGAAGCCTGTACCGGCTGGAACGTGTTATGGGACGAAGCGATGATATGCTTATCATTCGCGGTGTTAACGTCTTCCCCTCTCAGATAGAAGATGTCCTTGTTGGTATTGACGGGCTGGATCCCCATTATCAGCTCGTTGTTAACCGGCAAGGGACGCTGGATACCATTGAAGTTAAGGTAGAGGTCAATGATCGCCTGTTTTCCAAGGCAGATGAAATAAAGACGCTGCAAAAAATCGAACAAAAAATCATCAAGGATCTAAAGGATTTTCTCGGCGTCACAGCAAAGGTGAAACTTGTGGAACCGAACTCCCTGCCGCGTTTTGAAGGAAAAGCATCACGGGTCATTGATAACAGGAAATTCTGACAAATTGAAAACACAAGGAGGTGCGGCCTCACCATGCAAGTTGAACAAATTTCTATTTTTTTGGAAAATAAGCCGGGCAGACTGGAAAATCTAACGAGAATCCTTAAAGATGCAAATGTTAATATCCGCACTCTTTCGGTGGCAGATACTTCCGATTTCGGAATCGTCCGCCTCATAGTTGATCAGGTGGCAGAAGCTGCCCGTGTACTGAAAGACCAGGGATATACATTCAGCCGCACAAGCGTTGTGGCCGTTGAAGTTCCTGACAGGGCGGGAGGACTTCATGATATTTTAGATATTATTTCCAACGCCCATGTTAACATTGAATATATGTATGCCTTCGTCGAAAGAAGCGGCCGCAATGCGGTTTTGCTCTTCCGGTTTGATAAGCCTGACGAAGCCGTTAATGCCCTGCATAGCCACAACGCAACGGTTCTGTCCGGGGATGCGCTTTACTCGCTCTAGCCAAATGGGTGCAAGAAATACCGAGTTATAGGCAAACGTAAAGAGGCGGCGCAAAACGATAAATAATGCGGGAAATCACTTTTTGTGCCTCGTGGTGCCGTGCAAGCCCGCCTTTTGTTAAGCCTCCGCACGATAGACGCCTATCTTGATTCCTCTGGCGAGCTTTCCGGCCAATCGGAATCGTCTTGGGAGGCGTCGTCATTTGCGGACTTTTGACCGTCGTTTGAAAGGACGGTTTTCATCCCCTTCGCCGCACCAACGGGAGGCGTGTTCGAAATGTGAACATCGCCCTTTTCATCCGTCCATTTGTAAATATCCGCAGCCTGGCCGGACCAGGGAAACAAAATAAAAAGACCAAGCATTCCGGTACATATCCATATTTTCATTTTCCCACCTCTCTTCCAAAACAGACTCTATAACTTTTTTCATGGTTTTACGTAAGAAGAAAATACTCTCTCCTTGCGTCCTGTGAACCAGTCCTTTTCCCATCATTTCATGCCCTTGTCTGTATAAACTTGCGCCGGAATAAAAAGGCCGTTTCCAGTTTTAAAGCGGAAACGGCCTTCAGGGAATGGTAATGGACGAACTAACCTAGTGCGCTTCCTCCATGGCTCCGGCAATGTACATCATGGAAAGGAGTACGAAAACCAGCGTCTGAATGAAGCAAATCAAAAGCTTCAGCACCAGAATGGGCAGAGGAACCAAACAGGGAACAAGAATGAGCAATACTGCCAAAACAATATGACCGCCTTCCATATTACCGAAAAGACGGAAAGTAAGAGAAACCGGACGGGCAAGATGACCGACGATTTCAATGGGGATGATCAGCGGGGCTAACCAGGGACTGGGGCCTACAAAATGTTTAAAATATTTTATTCCATGTACTTTAACACCAATAACATGGGTCAGGACGAAAACGGTCAGAGCCATGCAGGCATTGGTATTCAGGTTGGCCGTTGGTGAACCGAATCCGGGAACAAGACCCAGAAGGTTGGATACCAAAATAAATAATCCAAGTGTGGCGATCAGGGGAAAGAATTTTTTCCCGTGTTCTCCCATGGTTTCCTGAAGGAGATTGTTGAGCGCGCCCACGATCACTTCCATGAAATTCTGAAGCTTCCCTGGGTAAAGCTCCAAGCGGCGCGTAGCCAAAAAAGACAATACACCCAGTATCAAAATAACAAAAATGGCGTAGCTTACATGGGTGGGTATTGAGGGGAACATAAGTTCCAGAAAGGATAGGGTGTGCATCTGTTATTTAACCTCCTCCAGACAGTTTTTTTTTAATAAAGTTACAAGTGTGGTTAATACCAAATTAACAATGACGACGGAAAGACCGAGAAAAACTCCCCGCACATCAACGTAATCGTTCGTTACAATAAAAAAGAGTACGACGGCAATAACCGCCAATCGCATATAGTACCTGGACATTACCAGAAATTTTGCCGTTCCGGCAGAGTGAGAAAAAACGCCCTGCAAACTTCGGTATATCCAGTAAAAATTAACAATGCTGACAAGACCTCCCAACAGCACGCCAAGAGCGAAGGCAATTGGCATACTGATCATGCTGATCAAAACCAGCAACGCCAGGATCACCCAGTTGATTATCTCAATTTTCCGGTGGAGGGGGTCTTTTTTTATGTGATTCACTTTTAAGGCCATCAATAAAAGATGGTTCTCTGTTTAACTTTTTGATCAAGAGATAGACATTACGAAGCCCTGTGAAAATACCCACAGCTATAAGAAAGATCGTAAAATACGGCGTTGTGCCTAATCTGTGATCAATATAGCGCCCAAGATAAAGCCCGCCAAAAATCACAATAACCATAAAAACGCCTACGCTGCTTGCGTAGAACATTTGCGTGACAGATTTTTTCGTATCTTTATCCATCGAGTTTGGGTTCATAGCATAAGCGAAAAGGCAAGTCAAATAAAAATACCGGATTTTTGGTTATATATTGGGCAATGTAGCGGAACGCCGGGGACGGGCGAATCCCCTGCAATTAACCGCTGACTGCCGTTTCCCGGCGGGAGGAAACTGAAAGGGGCTTCCCTTTTCCCGGGTATCTTTTGAAACTGGAAACATAGAACGTAAAACTCCCTTGCTATCTGCAAGTAATTTTGGCATAAGGCATGATTATACGATTATAAAAAAATATACTTGGGAGGTAATGTGTGATGAAGATGAAAAGGTTGGTTTCTTTCTTTATGGGATGTTTCGCAATCATTTTACTCAGCGGCTGTATTACGGACAAGCATCTTTCTGCGGGGGGAGACTTGCTCACCGCCGCCACCGTTACCAATGATGATTTGATCAAAATGTCAAAAGAAATGCGGGTTGTTGGCGATAAGCAGAACAAAGTCGCCCCTGCCAACAATAAATATGCGCAGCGATTGGCGCGTTTGACGAATAAGCTCAAAAATGAGGACGGGCTTGATTTGAATTTTAAAGTCTATATTACTAAGGATATAAATGCCAATGCCACGGCGGACGGTTCGATTCGCATGTATTCCGGTCTTATGGATATGATGACGGATGATGAAATTTTCTATGTTATCGGTCATGAAATAGGGCATGTCAAAGGTGGTGATTCTCTGAACGCGATCCGGGTCGCTTATACGACTTCCGGTGTAGTGAAAGCCGCTGGTGCCGCCAGTGGAACTGTTGCCGCGTTGACCGATTCTCAGCTTGGCGATCTTCTGAATGCGGCGGTTAATGCTCAATTTTCACAAAAACAGGAATATGCCGCCGATAATTACGGTTATAACATGATGAAGAAATATAAAGTTGATACCAATGCCGCCGTCTCCGCCCTGCGTAAAATAGATGCTCTGGGACAAAGCGGTGGTTTTTTATCCAGTCACCCCAACAGCGCCGACCGTGCGAATAAGCTGGAAAACTTAATTAAAAGCGGAAAATAAGGAGTGATCGCCGCCATTGACAGATAAAATCAAAGGCCCCTGAGCTTTTTCAGAGGCCTTTGACTTTTTTGGGGTTGCTTGGCAATGCCCTTAACATCAGTTATCTGTCAAAACGGATGCCCGTATGGATATTCAGGTTCATGTTCCCTACCGTCTTTTGCAAGGGCCGTTTATTGACACAATTATTGCCACAAAGGTCAATCCGGAAGTAGCCATTAATCATTATGATCTGGATCGTTTCCCCAGGGAAACCTTTTGCGAGACGGGGGCAAAACTTAAAGAAGCAGGGGTGCGGGTTACGTTGCATGCCCCTTTCGTTGATCTGCGGCCGGGAGCCATTGATTCCCATATTCGTGATATTTCCAGGCGGCGTATTCAGAGTATTATTGATCTTGCCGTGTTTTTTCAGCCCGTTTCCATTGTTTGTCACGCTGCTTTTGATGAACGGTACTATTTGTCCGCCGAAGAGCAATGGCTGAAGAACAGCATAAAAACATTCCAATCCTTTTTGCCGGATCTGTATGATGCGGCGTGTCCGATTTGCATAGAGAATGTCTATGAATCTGATCCGGCAATTCTGCGGAGGCTCATGGAGGGCGTTAATTCGCCCATGATTGGTTTTTGCTTCGATACGGGGCACTATAATATTTTCTCCCGCTCTTCCCTTGAAGTTTGGATTGAAACCATGGCGCCTTATCTGAAGCAGCTTCATATCCATGATAATGGAGGGAAACATGATCAGCATTTGCCGCCGGGGGAGGGAACATTCCCTTTTGAAAGGCTTGGAAGTCTTTTAAGCGGGAAACATATTACGCCTGTTATTACACTTGAAACCCATTCCATGGAAGACTATGAGCGCGCCTTGGGGAAACTCGATACTTTAACCCTGCCTTTTATGCCGTACAAGCCTTCCCCTGTGTAAAGACGATGTTTATCTACATTGCGAAAAGATTGCTGTTTATGCTCCCCCTTTTGTTTGGCATTACCATCATCTGTTTCGCGGTAATGCGCCTGGCTCCCGGGTCGCCTGTTGATATGCAGACACAGTTAAATCCGCGGGTGTCTGTGGATGCGCAGGAGCGGTTAAGGGCCATGTATAACCTTGATAAGCCCCTCCACCAACAGTATGGAATCTGGCTAAAGAAGGTATTGGTATTTGATCTCGGCACGTCCTTTTCTTCCGATCAGCGGCCAGTCATGGACAAGATAAAAGAGAGGCTGCCCGTTACCCTGCTTTTGAATGTCCTTTCCATGATTCTCATTCTGTGTGTGGCTATTCCTCTGGGAGTGATGTCGGCTGTGCATCAGAATTCCCTGTTTGACCGGCTGACAAGTGTTTTTGTGTTTGTGGGATTTGCCATACCCACGTTTTGGCTGGCCCTTTTGCTGATGATTTTTTTCGGAATTCATCTGGGCTGGCTGCCCATTTCCGGGTTGCGGTCTTTAAATTATGAATATATGTCTCCGGGAATGGCTTTGTGGGATTTAATCAAACACCTGCTTCTTCCTGTTTGCTTGTCTGCTTTTGGCGGTCTGGCGGGATTTTCCCGTTTTATGAGGGCAAACATGCTGGAGGTTATCAGGCAGGATTATATGACAACGGCGCGGGCCAAGGGATTAAGCGAACCTGTCGTTTTGGGGAAGCACGCCCTGAAAAATGCACTGCTGCCTGTCATTACCCTTTTGGGTTTATCTGTTCCCGGATTGATCGGCGGGAGTGTCATTTTTGAGACGATTTTTTCCATACCTGGCATGGGGCAATTGTTGTACATGTCCGTGATGGCCAGGGATTATCCCGTTGTGATGGGAATTCTTTATATCGGGGCGATTTTGACGCTGATAGGCAATCTTGTGGCGGATGTATGTTATGCCCTGGTTGACCCGCGTATACGCGTTTATTCATAAAGGACAGCACGTTCATGGGGTTTTGGGGAAATGATTCTTGCGATCAATGAATGTAATATTGACATGGGCGTGTTTATCTTTTAAATACAAACAGTTTGTTTATCAAAGATAAGGGGGATGTGTCACTATGCCTTCCGCAGAGTCCGTCGCGATGGGTGGTAATTTTCATAACAGTGTTTTAGGAATGATTACGGAGGCAGGCCTTGTTGTTCAGTTTGTGCTGCTGCTGTTGTTCTTTTTCTCCGTGACATCCTGGGCAATTACTTTTTTGAAGTATCGTGAGCTTGGAAAAATAAGGAAGGAAAACAATCGTTTCCTTGATCTTTTTGCCAAAGCCGGCAAAATATCCGATCTTAATTCCGAATCTCAAACGTTCAAAACATCAACGGTGGCGGAAGTTTTTCGTGTAGGATATGCGGAACTGATTGCCATGACGAAAACAAAGGCGGCGAAAGTTCTTGGCGTCGATGAAGGGCCGTCTTTGCAGGCAGACAATGGAATCAGCCTTTTGCTGGAAAGGGTTTTGGGAAGGACCTGTTCCTCGGAAACCGCCAAGATGGAGCGTACCCTGGGATTTCTGGCCACAACGGGAAATATTTGCCCGTTCATCGGTTTGT
Source organism: Syntrophobacterales bacterium (assembly GCA_031285215.1). Classification (GTDB taxonomy): domain Bacteria; phylum Desulfobacterota; class Syntrophia; order Syntrophales; family JAAYKM01; genus JAAYKM01. The sequence continues at coordinate 7,406 of JAITWQ010000075.1, forward strand.
TCGGAACCGTTTGGGGGATCATGCAAACATTCCAGGATATTGGTGCGCGTGGTTCGGCGACATTGGCTGTCGTTGCGCCTGGTATTTCTGAGGCCCTGATTGCGACGGCGGCAGGGCTTGCCGCAGCTATTCCCGCAGTTATTTTTTATAATTATTTTCTCAATCGTATTCGTGAGATCTCTGTGGAAACGGATAATTTCGCCATTGATTTGCTGAATCTGATTGAACGTTACCACAGTAAGGAATAGGGCATTATGAAATTGCTCAGACGGCATCAGTTTTCCGGACACCGCCCCATGGCGGATATCAATGTAACTCCTTTGGTGGACGTTGTTTTGGTACTGCTGATTATTTTTATGGTCGCCGCTCCCATGCTGCAGATGGGCATTGACGTGAATCTGCCCAAAGTAACGGCCAAAAGCGTTGACGTTACGGAAGAAAAACTTGTTCTCACAATAGATAATAACCGGCAGATTTTTCTAAATAAAACTCTTCTTTCCCTCCAGGAGCTAAAAACCAAGCTGGAAGCCATTTTCCAGGATCGTATTGACCGGGAAGTTTATATGAGGGCGGACAGGGATGTACCCTATGGTTTTGTTGTGGAAGTAATGTCAGAAATAAGAAAAGCCGGAGTGGACAGACTAGGGATGGTGACGGAGCCGCCGCAAGAGAGAGCTGAATGATCAAATCGCCAGACGCTATTGTCCCTGATCGATATTGGTTGAAAGCGCTGCAACACCGGAGGTCTCGCTCAAAGCGGGTGTTGCGTTTAAAAAAAGTATTTTTTGTTTCCCTTGTTGTTCATGCCGTTCTGATATCCGTGTTTGCCTTTCGCCCCATGGCGGCGCCTGCCAGGCTGACATTTGGCCCTCATTACACGGTTGATCTGGTGCGCAGCGTTGACGGCCCGATGCGTCAGCCGCGCAGCGCTGCTCCACAAAATACTTTTTCAGAAGAAATGAAAGGAATTTTCAAAGAAAAGAGCAAGGA
>JAITWQ010000084.1 GCA_031285215.1 Syntrophobacterales bacterium
GAGAAATATTGCTCAAAAGAATCCCGCCGGGGTTCAAGATCGGCAGAAAAATGATTCGTCTGGTGGGATTGTGTAAATCGTTTAACAAAAATGGAACGCAGATTGATGTCTTGCGGGGCATTGATCTGGATATTGCCCAAGGCGACTCTTTGGCTATTCTCGGCGTTTCCGGAGCGGGCAAGAGCACCCTTATCCATATTCTGGGAACCATTGATCATCCCACATCCGGCTCCGTGTATATTGAAGATATTGATGTTTTTCGTCAGAGTGAAAAAGAGCTTGCGGCGCTGCGCAATCGTAAGGTCGGTTTTGTGTTCCAGTTCCATCATCTTCTTCCGGAATTTACATGTTTGGAAAATGTAATGATGCCCGCCCTGATACAGGGAATACAGCGGGGAAAGGCCAGGGAAAAAGCCTATGCCATTATTGAAGAGCTGGGTATAAGCCATCGCCTGACCCATAAACCCGGTGAACTTTCGGGTGGAGAGCAGCAGCGTGTGGCCCTGGCCCGGGCTATGGTAATGGAACCGGATATTCTTCTGGCGGATGAACCGACAGGAAACCTTGACACGGAAACAGGAAAAAAGGTAGAAGATCTCCTGATGACATTTAATCAGGAAAAAAATGTAACATTGGTAGTGGTGACGCATAGCAATTCCCTTGCGAAGCGTATGTCTCGAACCATTGGACTCAAAGACGGAAGGATTTATACCGGTGAATAAAAAGCGACTTTTAAAAAGAGTTTTTTTGTTTTTTGGTGTGGCCTTGGTTTTTTTGCTGGGGCAATCCGCTCAGGCTAAAGAGCCGCAAAAAATAGCCCTGCTGCCTTTTTTTGTAAATGCGCCTTCGGATGCCGAACTGCTCAGGGAACAGGTTTTTAATGGGCTGCTGCGCACCTTTCAACGTGATCTGACTGTCCAGGTTGTTAACATCCCGCAAGAATTGGCCGGCGACGCTGCGGAAGAATTACCAAGCGAAGCTCGCGCCATGTCCATCGGCAAAACGATGGGTGTTGATTATGTCATTGGCGGAACGATTTCCCGCTTTGGTGAAGTGACCAGCGTGGATATCCGAATCTACGATATAGACAAGGGGAAGATCATTCCCGGTTTTTCCATTCAAAGCCGGAGAACGGAAGATTTTCCGGCAACGGTTCAGCAGGTAAAAACGACCATCCTTGCAAAGATTGGGGCTGTTCAGCGCATTAGCCGTATTGAGTTCAAAGGAAACAGGAGGATAGGCGCCACCGCCATTGAACAGAGAATCAAAACGGAACGCGGCGGTATTTATCAGCCCGATGTTCTCTCCGAAGATATTCATGCCATCTATAAAATGGGTTATTTCGACGATGTTCAGGTTGATGTGGAAGACAGTCCTGAGGGGAAAATAGTCGTTTTTCTGCTGCAGGAAAAGGCTTTGGTCTCGGAAATTATTATCAAAGGAAATAAGGCGGTCAGTACGGGAGATATTGAAGGGCTATTGACGGTTAAGATTCGCCAAACCCTGAATACGGAAAAGCTCATGGATGATCTGGAGAAAATCCGGATCCTTTATGACAGCAAGGGATACTACGATGTGGACGTAAAGGAAGAAATCTCCGGGGAAAAAGAAGTTCGTCTGGTGATCAATATCCGGGAAAATAACCGTTTGCACATCCGCAATATATCATTTGACGGGAATCAGTCTTTTACAAACCGCGAACTAAGAAGGGTTATGACGACTCAGGAAAAAGGGCTTTTTTCCTTTATGTCTGATGCCGGTCTTTTAAAGAGGGAACAGCTGAAACAGGACATTAACAAGATAAAAGTTTTTTACATGAATAACGGCTTTCTTAATGCCCAGCTGGGAGAAGCGGATATTACCCGCGATAAAAAAGGCATCTATATCAAAATTCCCGTTGTTGAAGGAAGACAGTACCGTATCGGCAAAATTGATATTGCCGGCGATTCTTTAAAGGTCAGCAATGAAAAGCTGCTTGCCGGCTTGAAAAAACGGTCGGGGGATATTTTTGACCGCAGCGCCATCGTCAGAGATATTGATTCCCTGACCCAGGCCTGTAATGATGAGGGATACGCCAATGCAGAAGTAGTGCCTCTCACACGTGTCCATGAACAGGAAAAACTGGTTGATGTGACATATCAGATGACCACCCATCAACAGGTTTATTTCAATCGCATTAACATTTTTGGTAACGACAGAACCCGTGACAAGGTAATCCGCCGCCAGCTGTCCATTGTGGAAGGGGATCTCTACAGCAAAAGTAATATAAAGCAGAGTTACGATGATATCAGCAGACTTCGCTACTTTGAAGAAGTTGATTTTCAGGCGGAAAAAGGCCCGGATGAGACCCTGACCGATGTAACCATCCGTGTGAAAGAAAAGCCAACGGGGATGTTCAGTATTGGTGCGGGATACAGCGCCACTGATTCTGCGGTGTTAACCGCCCAGATCAGCCAGCAGAACCTTTTTGGGCGGGGCCAGACCCTTAGCTTGAAAGGCACCTTGGGCGCCAAGGTTACCAATGTTGATCTTTCTTTTGTGGAACCGTGGCTGTTTGATATTCCCCTTTGGATGAAGTCTGATATTTGGGCGGTAGATCGTGAATACGATGAATATGATCTGGATTCCAAAGGATTCGGCCTGACCTTTGGTTATCCTTTGTGGGAGCGCTTTTTTGGGTATGCAGGTTATCGCCTCAGTGACGATAAGATCCGCAATGTTTCCACCTGGGCCTCTCAGGATATTAAAAACGCAGAGGGAAGAACGGTTATGAGCGGGGTAACGTTGACCCTGGTACGTGACTCAACTGACGATAATATGTTCCCGTCTTCAGGTTCCAAAAATACGGCGTCGGTGGAATATGTGGGCGGGGCGCTCGGGGGAGACGCTAAATTTATAAAGTATATGTTCACATCGGCCTGGTTCTTTCCCCTGCCCTTTGATACTGTTTTCTCCAGCCGTGGCAGGATCGGATATATCCAGGAAACGGGAGACAGCGAAGATCTGCCGGACTATGAACGGTTTGTCCTTGGCGGTATTAACTCCCTTCGCGGCTTGCGCAAAGTCGGGCCGAGGTATCATGATTCAGATGATGTCAAGGGCGGAATAAGAATGTTAAATTTCAACTTCGACTATATTTTCCCCCTCATTCAGAGTGCGGGCATGAAGGGCGTGGTATTTTTCGATACGGGCAATGCCTGGAACAGCGGTTATGATTTAGGTGATATGCGGAGAACCGCCGGTCTGGGAATTCGTTGGTATTCGCCGATTGGCCCCTTGCGCCTTGAATGGGGTTATGTCCTTGACAAAAAGTTCGACGAATCTCCTTCGCGATGGGAATTTTCCGTTGGTATGTTTATGTAAGATGATAGAGCAGACTAATTAGATAAAGATTGGGAGGATCAGGAAATGAAAAAGACGCATGGTTTATGTTTGGCAGCAATTTTTGTTCTTGTGTTTGTGTTTTCAGGAACAGCCTTTGCGCAGGTCA
>JAITWQ010000199.1 GCA_031285215.1 Syntrophobacterales bacterium
CAGCCAGCGCCGGGGAGGGCGCGGCAAGGTGGGGATGCAGACAAAGGAAGAGGATTTTGTCGAAAAAATATTCATTACGTCAACGCACCATTACATCCTCATTTTTACCACCACAGGCAGAGTATATTGGTTAAAGGTTTATCAGATTCCCCAGGCGGGCCGGGCAGCGCGGGGAAAGGCCATCATCAATCTGATTAATCTCCTGCCGGAAGAACGGGTAGCATCCATTCTGCCTGTCCGCGAATTTTCCGAGGAAAAGTCAATAGTTTTGGTGACCAAGCGGGGCATTATCAAAAAGACGTCTCTTGCCGCTTATGCGAATCCCCGCTCATCGGGTATTATTGCCATGTCAGTTGATGACGGCGACGCCCTCATTGATGTGCAGATGACAAATAATCAGCAGGATGTTTTTCTCGGTACAAAAAAGGGTAAGGCCATCCGGTTCCATGCCGGTGATGTCCGCGATATGGGACGAACAGCGCGTGGTGTTACGGGCATTCGCATGGATGATGATGATTGTGTTGTCGGCGTGGAAATTCTTTCGGAAGGAAATGCAATTTTAACCGTTTCCGAAAACGGTTATGGCAAAAGGGCTCTTGTGGAAGAGTATCCCCTCCATCATCGCGGCGGGAAAGGTACCATCAATCTTAAAATTTCCGCGAAAACGGGTTTGGTCTCCGGGGTATGCCAGGTTACCGGCGAAGAGGATGTGGTTCTTATCAGTGATTCCGGTAAAATCATCCGTCTGCGGGTTGATGAAATATCTTTGTTTCATCGCGCAGCCCAGGGAGTCAAGCTGATTGGTTTGAGTGAAGAGGAGCATATTGTCAGCATGGCCCGTACGGAACGGGATACCAATGTTGAAACGGATGCAGTGGAAAATTTGGAAGAAGAAGAGGAAGAAGATATCTTAGCCGATCGCGGTACGCCGGAAGAATAAAGGCCCATTTCCCGGACGATGTCGTAATGATAGATGAAATCGCATACTGATCACATTGCAATTGTTTTGTACCGGCCGCGGTTTTCCGGCAATATTGGCGCCGCCGCCCGCTGCGGGAAAAATATGGGGATTAATCACCTGATTGTCGTGGATTCCCAGCAGTTGGATGAGGAGGAAATGAAGCGGCGCGCCACCCATGTAGCTGCCGATATTATTGATGAAATCAGGTATTATACCGATCTGAGGGAGGCCCTGTCTGAATTCCAATACGTGATTGGGACGACGGCTCGCTTGGGAAGTGCGCGGGGCCCTGTGATCTCGCCTCGGGAAATGGCGGAACGTGTTGCCGAATTCTCTGCGGAGAATAAAGTAGCCCTCCTTTTTGGTCCGGAAGATGCGGGATTAACAAATGACGATCTTCGCCTTTGCCATCTGATCGTGAATATTCCCACCGCCGAATTCAAATCTTTGAATCTCTCCCATGCCGTGATGATTTTATGCTATGAAATTTTTTCTTTTCAAGCATCATCTGCGGCGGCTCATTTCAAGCCGAAAATGGCTACTTCCCGGGAATTAGAAGGTATGTACGGCCAAATCAGAGAACTTCTCCTCACCATTGGTTTTCTCAATTCCCAAAACCCTGATTATTGGATGATGCATATCCGGCGCCTTTTATACCGCACCGATTTACAATCCCGTGAAGTTCGTATTATTCGGGGAATATGCAGGCAGATGAAATGGATGCTGGAGCAGGATCATAGAGCCAAGGCAGAGGTTTCTTCTTTATAAGGTGTTTTGCAGATATTTTTCGCAGCATCCGCAGAGGACAGAGAGAGGTTTTATATATAGATAAAATGGAGGTTTTCTTATGATCGTCGTGACAGGCGGGGCCGGATTTATTGGCAGCGCCATGGTTTGGAAATTGAATCAGGAGGGCATTGACGACATTATCATCGTTGATCATTTAGGTGAGACACACAAATGGCGTAATCTCGTCAAGGGGCGGTATGCTGATTTTCTCCATAAGGATGTTTTTTTACAGATGGTTACCGAAGACCGCGTTCCTTTTGCCGTGGATAAGATTGTGCATATGGGAGCTTGTTCCTCAACCACCGAGCAGGACGCCGATTATCTCATGGATAATAATTTTCATTATACCTGCCGCATCGCCGAATGGGCGGTAAAGCATGAAATACGTTTGATTTACGCCAGTTCCGCCGCCACTTATGGGAACGGCGAAGAGGGATTTGGGGACGATGAAAACCAGATCAATAACTTGCGCCCCATTAACATGTACGGGTATTCCAAACAGCTTTTTGATCAATGGTGTTTACGCCATAAGTTGCAGACAAAAATTGCCGGCATCAAATTTTTTAATGTATTTGGCCCGAATGAATACCATAAAGGCGATATGTCCAGTGTGGTTTACAAATCATATTATCAAATCATGGAAAAGGGCGTTGTGGATCTGTTCCGATCGCATCGTCATGATTATGGCGACGGCGAGCAAAAGCGGGATTTCGTTTATGTGAAAGATTGTGTGCATGCCCTGTGGTGGCTTTTGGAGCACGGGGAAGTAAACGGCATTTTTAATTTGGGAACCGGACAATCCCGCACCTGGAACGATCTGATCCGCGCTGTTTTTTCTGCCATGGATAAGACGCCCCGGATAAACTATATTCCCATGCCGGAAAAATTACGTTCCCAGTATCAATACTACACGGAAGCCAAAATGGATAAATTGGCCCAGTATGGGTGTCCTGTGTCCTTTCCCCCGCTGGAAGAATCGGTTCGTGATTATGTAGTTAATTATCTCCATTGCCAGCAGGCCACCCTTTGATGCACTCTCAGAGCATTTTTATAAAGACCATTGAGGGATTTTATGGCGTAATGAAAACGAAAATAGAACAGAAACCTTTTATCCTTTATTGTGATGATGACCCTGAAGAGATTAAAAAGTTCAAAACTAATCATGGGAATCGATTTGAAATAGAGACTTTAACTGGGTGGCACGACTTTGAGTTAAAGCTCGAGGAGTTAATCGCACAAGGGAAAATCCCTGATATTATTTTAATTGATCTTTTCCATCCAAAACATGATGATGAGAGCATACAGGTGCAACGTAATATAGAGGCTAAGGAGGCACTTGACCAGCTCAAAGAGAACATTGCACAAACAAAAAAAATTGTTGAGTCCGCATGGTTGCCACACGGATTAGAAATGCTAGAGCAAGCTGGAACTACGTTAAAGCGTGCTAGGGAACAGTACCATAATAGAGATATTCCCGTTCCCGTCGAACTTGAGATCCCCATTCCCATCGCAATTTATACAAAACAAGGGATATCCCTAGTCGATGACAGAGAGTTAGAATACGTGGCTACACACAAAGGTAAGTGGATACTTAAGGGAAGAAGTCTAAGTTATGAAAGTGTAAGATTAATGCGCATGTGGAAACACTTGAAAGAATCACG
>JAITWQ010000220.1 GCA_031285215.1 Syntrophobacterales bacterium
AATGTCCCCAGTGTCAGGCGGCACAGGATAAATTCAAAGAGCAAACCGCAGAAAACTTCGCCTTTTTTTTCATTTCCTGATTTCAGAATTTATACGGTCATATACCATGGTTTTTGCTAATATTTCAAATCTTTGTACAGCCCCGCAAAAACCGCCAAAAACTTTGCCCATGAATCTTGGACAATGAAACAATAATTTCAGGATCTTATATTCAATACTCCTGTTTTTGAGAAAGGAATCCGCAAATCCGTCCACATGACTTTTACATAAACGGCTCCTTCAATTTCATAGGGAACATCTTTGCCGCTGATATACATTTTAAAAACAGGTCCTATATTACCGGATTCAGCTTGCAGGGGAATGTTGATGTCTCTTTGCGTTTTTCCGGGAATTTTCACACTTTCCCGGGAAACCCCCTCTGCCAGACTTGCCTCTCCCAATTTAATGCGGTATTCCGCGCCATTTAAGGTCAAATCATAAAAATTGGGATTATGGACGGCAACAATAATAGCGCCATTCAACGTTGTCATGGAGCGCAGGGAAAGGGAAATGCCGCTTAACTGAAAGGAGGGTTTTTCCACTAACCATGCACAGGAACAAAGGGAGCAGCACAAAATCAATATACCAATTCTTTTTACACATTGACTCATTATTTTTTCTCCAGGGACATACTTGATTATACTTATTGCAGCGGATTCAAAACATGATCAATAACCGTTCTTGCCTTGATCAAAGGTTCAATGAAAATGTTTTCCATATCATGCTCCAAATCTCGTTTATTGGACAGAAAGGTAATGCGGTCCTGCATCCGGTCGCGGAGAAAATGGAGATAGGGTATATTTTTCGTGGGCTTATACTTCTTATCGTAGGACGCGCCAAAGAGATCATTGCCATTTTTAGGAATCTGCAAGCCCCGGAACCATTTCCAATCCTTCCACTCAATGGCGCTGCGGGAAAGCGCCGTCACGATAGATAACGAAAGCTCCTTCGGAATATCAATGAGTTGATTGTGTATTCCCGTAAAAGCATGGGTATTCATGATAAAACATTCACAATCGTCTTTAAAAAGTTTCTTAAATTGATGACAATCAACAATCAGCGGATGGACGCGAAAAGGATTGGCAAAAGGTTCAATAACAAGACGGTCAATTTCTTTGGAGTCAACATTTTCCACCCCCTTCGCACGCATTGTGCTTAACGAAGCGCCCATGCCCACGGCCAGCGAGGAATCGGTAACCCGGCAAATAGGAGGCAGACTGGGATCTTTTTGCAGCCAGATCACGATGCCCGGTTTGGGGCATGAATTTGTATGATTAAACATATCACGAGACTTGATACAGCGGCCATTTTCGTTTCTCACGTCACGGCCGACAAGTTTTCTGATTCCTTCCGATACTTCCGTTACGGCAACATTCTGGGCGGAATAGATATAGGGAGTAATGGGATCGTCAAACTCCAAGCCATCGGTTTTATCAAAGAGAGACGGCTCCAGGGCGATGCTGAGATTGTGATCCAAATCAATGAGGAACGAATCATCGTGGATGACAGTTACTTTTTCATCTTCCCGCAACGTACCGCCATGATCGTGGCAATTGGTAATGGCCGATTTTCCCGACCCGGAAAGACCGAAAACAGCAATGGGCTTTTTGCCGTTAATCTCCTTAATACCACCATGGCAAGCCACCATGTTATTGCGGACGCCAATGTTCCACACCATGGTGAGGGTGCCTTTTTTTCTCTCGCCAAAATAGCGGAGTCCCAAAATGGCAATGCAGTTCTCCGCTTCATCAATAATTACCAGACCGTCTTTAAAATCGCTGTGATTCCACTCAGGGTCGGCAAGAACCATAATATCCGGCTCATTCAGGACTCGTGATGTTTTGTAAAGCTCAGACCACGGCGTCATGAAAGGAAAGAAATTTAATCCCCAGTCGAGCATATTTTTCGAATCCGCCGCCGGACTCAGGAGATGGGCCTTGACCATAAAAGTAGGATGAAGTCCAATAATACCCTCCAACCAGTGACAGGGGCGCTTATTGAGCTGATACGTCGCCTCTGCAAGAATGGCCATATATTTATCCCGCTCCATCCTGTCAAAGACGCTGACCAATCGGCGGGCGCGGGCCGTACGGCCAAACACAGCCCCATCATTGGAAACGAGTATTTTCGCCCCCGGGGGAAGACCGAAATGCTCCGGTTTATACATGGGCTCTGAAGTCATGAATACTTCCGGCTGCTTTGTCGCGTGATAGTAAAGCTCCGCCATGGAAACCTTTCTTACGGAATTTGCGTAAAAGGCGCTCTCAATCATTGCTCTCCAGGGAGTTTTGGGAATACTTTTTACTGTTGCCACTTAGTTTCTCTCCTCATAAAATTTCTTAAATCTTTTATTTGTCCTTTGTACAAAACCCTTTGTCGTTCCCCCTTTTCAATTAACAGACACAATCTTAATTTCAAAGATGAGATTCCGCCCGGCAAGGGGATGGTTACCATCAACCGTAATTTTCCCTTCTGTAATGTCTGTTATGCGTCCTTCTTCAATGTGGCCGTCAGTATGCCGGAAAGATACCTCTTCTCCAGGTTCCAGTACCGTTCCCTCAGGAAAATCTTTGGCTTCCAAAACCCAGATTAGGGATTGATCCTTCGGCCCGTAGGCGTCAGCCGGTTTAATGGTCACCGTTTTCGCCTCGCCTGTTTTCATGCCCAAAACGGCATTTTCAAACCCCTTGATGACTTTTCCCTTGCCTACGGTAAATTCAAGAGGTGCATCTCCGATGTT
>JAITWQ010000016.1 GCA_031285215.1 Syntrophobacterales bacterium
TGCCGACCTGCGCTATCTGGCAGGGGAAATCTTCATACTCAATGCCGTAAAACTGCTCGACGCTTACTTTCAAAAGCGCGGAAATATCAAGTATTCGCTGGCTTTTGCTCTGCATCCGCAATATCTCAAGTTCGAGGAGGCGCAATTCCCGGTAGGTGATAATCAGAAAGTTGCCGCAGCCGCAGGCAGGATCGAGAAATTTCAACTGTGAAATTTTGTCATGGAAGCGGTTCAGGACGACGGGGTCGGTTTTCACGCGGTCAAACTCTTTCCATAGCTCATCCATGAAAAGCGGGTTTATCAGTTTCAGTATGTTTGCCTCGCTCGTGTAATGCGCTCCCAGCTCACGCCGCTGTTTTGCGTCCATAACGCCCTGAAACATGGCGCCGAATATGGCGGGACTGATTTTATTCCAGTCGAAATTGACGCAGTCCAAAAGGGTCTGCCGCATTTTCACGTCGAAGTCGGCCAGGGGTAAGATTTTCGCAAACAGCTTGCCGTTGATATAGCGGAATTGCCTTAGCTCATCCGACAACAAAGTGCGTTTTACCCGTACATCTTCCGGCATATTGAGGACTTCAAAAAGCCGCCCGATGCGGTCGGATAAATCGGCCCCGTCCTCTTTGGATTTATCAACGTACTGATAAAAACTGTCCTGGGGAAATATACCCGTATCGTCGGCGAACAGGCAGAACAAAAGCCGCACGAGGTAAATTTCCAGATCGTGGCCGTCATAGCCGCTCTCTTTCAGGGCATCGTGGAGTTTCGCCATCTTTTCGGCGGCCCTGACGTTGACTTCCACCTGATCATCCCGGACGCGCTCCGTCGTATAACCCGCGATATTGGCAAAGCGTTTGATGTGTTTGCGGAGGTCTTTCGTCTTGAAATTGTAAATCTCGCCGGTGGAACGGCGGGAAAGGCGGACACTCTCAAAATCGCAGACCATCCACAGGTCGGGAATTTCGTCTTCCGGCAGGTGCGTCAGGTAGTTTCGCAGCTGCTCAAAGGCCGCAGCAAGGTCTTTACCGCGTGATTTCATTTCAATGGCAATCTGCCCCTTCCAGAGATAATCAATATAGCCTGTCCGATTGCCGGACAGGGGAACTTTGTATTCAAATTCGCCCAGCTTCACCGGGTCGTCCACGCCGAAGACATGAAGAAAATCCGTGGTGAAAGACTGGGCCTCCCCTTCTTCGCGGCGCCCGTCTTTCCACCGCTTGGAAAAGGCGATGGCGTTGGCCTGAATACTATCCCATGTAAGCATTTATTATACTCTTTTCCCTCACGGCTTTTGTTGCGCCGTAATCAAGTTTGGCCGTTCACGGATGAAATTTGCGGCGTCAACATCATAATAATTATCCCGCCGCCCAAAGGCCGTCAAGGGGTGTCTGACAGTTTGGACAGGCATTGCGTAAAAGAGAAATATTGCGGACAGAAAAACCAATTCGATCAATAAGCAAGTGACCACAGGTCCGGCAGAAAGTCTTCTCCGTTCTTTCGCCGGGAATATTGCCGCTGTAAACATGATAAAGGCCGGCGTCTTTGCCAATTTTCAAGGCATCCTGCACGATGGACACAGGCGTGGGACTGATCGTCCGCAATTTGTAGTCGGGATGAAAACGGCTGATATGCCACGGCGTCTCCGGACCCAGGGCATAGATATAAGCGGCCAGCTGCGCCAACTCCGCAGGAGCATCATTCAATGCCGGAATGAGAAGGGTGGTAACTTCCACCCATATCCCCTTTTCCTTCAGACGCGACAAAGTATCCAGAACAGGCTGGAGAAAAGCGCCGCATTGCTTTTTATAAAAGTCAGGGGAAAAGGCTTTGAGATCCACATTGATGGCGTCCAGATAAGGACTGATCATCTCCAGAGCCTCTGCCGACATATATCCGTTAGAAATGAAAACATTCTTCACCCCCTTCTCATGGGCGAGGCGGCAGCAATCATGGGCAAATTCAAAGTAAACCGTTGGTTCCGTATAGGTGTAAGCAATGGATTGACACCCCGTCGCCAGGGCGTGGGCCACTATCATATCAGGGGTGGTATTACGCCCCCAAAAATCGTTCTGAGGAGGAATTTGTGATATCTGGTGGTTTTGGCAGAAGGAGCAATGAAAGTTACAGCCCATCGCCGCAACAGAGTAGGATTTCGAGCCGGGAAGTACATGAAAAAGAGGCTTCTTTTCGATGGGATCAACATTTTCAGCTACGATTTTCCCATAAACAAGACTGTACAAACATCCATTACGGTTCTCACGCACCCCGCAAATTCCCTGAGAATTCTGTTTCACCACACAAAAATGGGCGCAAAGATGACAACGGACTTGCCCGTCAGCTAGTTTTTCATATAACGTGGATTCGTGCGGCATGGCTTCCTCATTCAGATAAAAACGGGATATGAAGATAATTATCAGGAGAAATCAGAAATTTGGAATCAAGAGAAAATCAACCGCCAATAGAAGTCATTTCTGTCAGACACTTTTTCATATGTCTCTCTTCGATGTTCAAATCATGGGTAACGGGCTTTTTCGTCACCGCCAATTGGAGAAGCCCGGCCAACTCCTGATTGGTGCAGCCCTCACGAAGGGGCGACAAAACATCTATTTCATCATCCAGAAGCAAACAAGCCCGCAGACGCCCGCTGGACGTGAGGCGCAAACGATTACAGGTGGAACAGAATTGATGGCTTAAAGGACTGATAAAACCAATCTCCCCCTGGCCGCCGCGAATCCTGTATAAATCGGCAGGGCCGTCATTCTGGCTGCGTGCCTTGGGGGATATTTCCAAAGTATAACGCCGGTTAATCCTCTCTTTAAGGTCATCATTGGGAAGATGCTTGCCCAGGCTTTCCATTCCCGCAAATCCAAAAGGCATGAGTTCTATAAATCGTACCTGATAGGGACGATCCATGGTCAATTCGGCAAATTGCAAAGCCTCATCATCATTAAACCCCTGAATGGTGACAACATTAATCTTGATCGGCTGAAATCCCACCTCATGGGCCTTTTGGATACCTCTGAGAACAGCCTCAAGATTGCCGCCACGGGTAATTTCCTTATATTTTCCCGGATCAAGAGAATCAAGACTGATGTTAATTCTTCGCACACCCGCTTGATAAAGACGTTCCGCCGTTTCCTCCAGAAGAACGGCATTTGTTGTCAGGCTGATATCTTCAAGACCATCAATTAAATTTAAGGTGGCGATGAAATCAACGACCCCGCGCCTGACCAGGGGTTCGCCGCCCGTTATGCGCACCTTGCGAATGCCCATTTTGACGGCAACCATGACAATGCGGATAATCTCTTCATAACGCAATATGTCATCATGACCGACTCTGGAGAGACCTTCCTTGGGTACGCAATACTGGCACCGCAGATTGCAACGATCTGTAATGGATACTCTTAAATAACTGATATCCCGATTATACCCATCAATCATATTCATTTCCTGCATGTAAATCGTAAAGCGAACACGTTCTAACACAGTTAGATATCATTGACAAGTTATGAAAAATAACAGGTGATTAATCTCCTTGACATAAGATCATTTCTTATCTAAACGGAGAAGATTGCAAGCATTAATCCATTTGGAGTATCCAGACCATGACCAAAATTCCCATCACAAAAACAGGTTTTCAAAAACTAAAAAAGGAACTTGAGCTTCTTAAAACAGTATCCATACCGGAAAACATCAAGGATATTGAAGAGGCAAGGGCTCACGGTGATTTATCAGAAAATGCAGAGTACACAGCGGCAAAGGAACGACAAGCTTACTTGCATGGTAAAATCAGCGATTTGGAGAACAACCTGGCGTCATCGGAGGTCATTGATCTGTCAAAATTGAGGGACGACAAAGTTGTGTTTGGCGCAACAGTAATTATTGAAGATATTGACTCGGGCACAGAGACGACCTATCGCCTTGTGGGGCCTTTAGAATCCAATGTTGACAAAAACCATATCTCTGTCACCTCCCCCATCGGAAAAGCTCTGATCGGCAAAGCAATCGGTGATGATGTCACGGTGACAACCCCGGGCGGCTCCCGAAAGATTGAAATCATCAACATCTGCATTGAGGATACGGAAACGGAATAGCAGAATAATTATTACCGTCCTTTTTCTCTATCGCGATCACCTCCCAAATTCCAACGCAAACGCACAAATGCCATACACCTCGACAGGTAATCCCATCAGGGTGTATGGCATCAAAAACAATTTTAAACAATCCCCGTTACAAACACAGGGGGAAATTTTTCAGTTCAAACTTTTCTCCGACGCGCCAATTCTGGCAACGGCACGCGATAAGGCAGCTTGAGCTATCAGGAAATCGTGATCGTCCTTTGACAACTTTGACAACTTCGCTTCGGCATTATCTTTCGCCCGCTGGGCCCTTGCCTTGTCAATCATATCGGATCTTTCCGCTGTTTCCAGAAGAATGGTTACTTTGGTTGCCACAACCTCCGCATACCCTTCACCAACGGCATAGTACGTCTTCTTTCCATCCTTCGTAAAGTTCATCTCTCCTACATTAATGGAACTCAGCAACGAAACATGGCCCTTTAAAACACCAAACTCACCATCTCCTCCAGGGACCGTCACATCCTCAACAGTACCACTGAAAACCATCGCCTCGGGAGTTACTATTTCCAGCATTAATTCTTCAGCCACGGAACACCCTCCAA
>JAITWQ010000095.1 GCA_031285215.1 Syntrophobacterales bacterium
GTGGAAACAAATGTTCAGGAGACCATGGCAGAAGCGGTTTTGCTGGCTCATAAGCAAGCTTGCCGGAATGATGTTGTTCTCCTGTCGCCGGGGTGCGCCAGCTTTGATGAGTTTACAGACTACAAAAACCGCGGAAACGTTTTTCAGGATATTGTGAGACGGATGTAATATGGAATCATTGCCCATCTCTCCCAAAAGACATGACATTTTCCTGCTGATCGCCACCTTGATTCTTGTCGTCATCGGTACGGTGATGGTGTATAGTTCCAGCGCCATCATGGCCATGGATCGTTTTCATGACGGGCAGTATTTTCTGAAGAGGCAGATTTTCTTTGTCGTACTGGGCCTTGGCGTGATGTTTTTCCTTTTGCGGGTACCCTATCAGACTTTGAGGCCTTTTGCTTATCCTGCCGTTATCGTTTCTTTTGTTCTGCTGTTATTGCTTTTTGTTCCCGTGCTGGGGAAAAAGGTCGGCGGTGCCGTGCGCTGGCTGAATCTGGGCTTCATTGCCTTTCAGGTGGGGGAATGGGTAAAGTTTTCTGTCGTTCTCTTTCTTGCCTTTTTCATGTCCCGTAAACGGCACTATGTTAAGGAGTTCTTTCGCGGCATCGCGGTTCCTCTGGGAATAGCCGCTTGCCTGATGGGATTGATCATTTTGCAGCCTGATTTTGGCACCACCGCCATTATCGCCGTGACAACCATGATCATGCTTTACCTTGGCGGGGCGAGGGTTCTGCATTTGACGAGTTTGGCGGCGCTTTTTGCGCCCTTTGCCGTTTGGGCGCTTTGCCATGGGTATCGCTGGGAGCGCCTGATGACTTTTCTCAATCCCTGGTCTGATCCGCGCGGCGCAGGATTTCAGGTCATCCAGTCCATGATATCGTTTGGGTCTGGCGGCATCTTTGGGGTGGGAGTAGGGGATGGAATGCAAAAACTGTACTATCTGCCCGAACCTCATACCGATTTCATTCTGGCCGTAATAGCGGAGGAGGGCGGTTTTATCGGCGTCTCTATTGTCATGGGACTCTATACCCTTTTTATTATCCGCGGGTTTATGATTTCCTTTAGGGCGCCGGATTTGTTTGGGATGCTCCTTGCGGCGGGGCTGACCCTCCTGTTTGCCTTACAGATTTTTATCAACAGCGCCGGTGTCATGGGGCTTATTCCCTTGAAAGGACTCACCTTGCCCTTTCTCAGCTATGGGGGATCGTCTTTGCTGATGAGCTTTTCCATGGTGGGTATTCTGTTGAGTATTTCATCCCAGGAGAAAACGTCATGAAGATGATCATTGCCGGAGGCGGTACGGGGGGACATCTTTTCCCCGGCGTTGCTGTCGCGGAAGAATGGTTGAAACGGGATAAGGAAAATACCGTTCTCTTTGTGGGAACGGAGGGCGGAATTGAGAAACGGGTGCTGCCCGGCCTTGGTTTTGATCTGGCGACGATTGATGTGGGGGGCATTAAGGGAAAAACAGTGGCGCAGCGGATACGCTCCCTGGCAAAACTGCCCCGGAGTTTTCTGCAATCGGATAAAATTATCCGTTCTTTCCGGCCCCACATGGTGTTGGGTGTCGGCGGGTACGCTTCCGGCCCCGTTGTGATGATGGCTCGTTTCCGGGGTTTAAAAACCGCCGTTGCTGAACAGAACGCCTTTCCCGGGGTGACGAACAAAATTCTCGGCCGTGTCGTGAACAAGATTTTTGTTACCTTTTCCGATGGTTCCACGCGGTATTTTCCACAGCATAAAATATGCTGCACGGGAAATCCTATCCGCGCCGCCTTTCTATCGGGCATGGACGAATCAACGGAGAAAAACGATAAATTTACCATTCTTGTTTTTGGAGGCAGCCAGGGGGCGGCGGCCATCAATCGGGTTGTTCTGGCCTCTCTTGATCGCTTGGAGGGGATAAAGGAACATTTATATATCATTCATCAAACAGGCCAGCGGGCGGAGAAAGAAGTCAGAGAGGCCTATCATAAGAAGCAATTTGCGGCGGAAGTACACCCGTTTATCATGGATATGCCGAGATTTTATAAGAAGGCCGATCTGTTAATCTGCCGGGCCGGCGCTACGTCCATTGCCGAGATTACGGCATGCGGTCGGGCCTCTGTCCTGGTTCCCTATCCTTATGCCACAGATGATCACCAGACCGGCAACGCGGAAGTGCTTGCCCGCGCCGGTGCGGCTATCCTGATTCCGGAAGCGCGGCTTACAGAGGAAAGTCTTGCGAAAGCAGTCCTTGATCTTTATGGAGATCGGGAAAAGATCAGGATCATGGAAGAGAAATCACGCCGTTTGGCCCGTGTGGATGCGGCGGCAAGAATAATTGACGAGTGCCTTATCATGATGAGAAGGGATAACAAAACTAAGATGAACGGGGAGAAGACGGCAAATTTATGAAGCAGGCTCTCATTCACGGCATGCAGAGAAAAATCAGGCATATCCACTTTGTTGGCATTGGCGGCATCGGTATGAGCGGCATTGCAGAAGTGCTGTTAAATCTCAGATATGCCGTAAGCGGTTCGGATTTAAGTGAAAGCGATACTACGCAGCGGTTGCGCTCCCTTGGAGCAAAGATCTTTCAGGGACACCGGGGAGAACAGATCGAAGGGGCCGATGTCATTGTGACTTCAACTGCTGTCCGCCCGACGAATCCGGAGGTGGAAGAGGCCTATCATCGCGGCATTCCCGTTATTCCGCGAGCCGAGATGCTTGCGGAGCTTTTGAAAATGAAATTTTCTGTTGCCGTTTCCGGCAGTCACGGCAAAACATCAACCACTTCCATGATTTCCACCATTTTGGCCCATGGAGGTTTGGATCCTACCATGGTGATTGGGGGAAAATTGGGAAGCATCGGCAGCAACGCCAAGCTGGGAGGGGGCGCCATTATCGTTGCGGAGGCCGATGAAAGCGACGGGTCATTTCTGACCCTTTCACCTGACCTTGCGGTGATTACCAATATTGACCGGGAACATCTGGATTATTACCGGGATATTGATGAAATTAAATCGGCTTTCCTGCAATTCGCCAACAGTGTGCCTTTTTACAGTATTGCGGTGGTGTGCGC
>JAITWQ010000130.1 GCA_031285215.1 Syntrophobacterales bacterium
CTTTCTCCCCGCGAGACAGGTGCAGGTCCACACCACGCAGCACCTGCAAAGAACCGTAATCTTTGCAAATATTTGCCATTTCCAGGACATCTTTGCCGCTCTTTTCACAAGGGGGAAAGTGAATGGCAATGGCACGGCTGCGGGACTCTTCCCGGACAATATCCATTTTTTCCAGCATCTTCAGGCGGCTTTGCACTTGGGCGGCTTTTGTGGCCTTATAGCGGAACCGCTCGACAAACTGTTCGATCCGTTCGATTTCCTCCTGCTGCCGGATCATGGTCTTTTCCTGAATTTCCCGGCGCTTCGCCTTTTCCTGCTGGTAATCGCTGTAATTGCCACGAAAGAGATAGATTTTCCCGCGTGACAGCTCGGCAATCTGATCCACCATTTTATCCAGAAACATATGATCGTGGGAAATGGCGATTAAACACCCCTGATAATCCTTCAGGTAACTCTCCATCCATTCCATGCTTTCCGTATCCAAATGGTTGGTGGGTTCATCCAGAAGCATGATGGGCGGCGCGGCAAGAAGAATAACGGACAGAAGAATCCGCATCTTCCAGCCGCCGGAAAAATCAGCGCAGTTTTTGGAAAAATCGTCTTCGCGAAAACCAAATCCGCGCAGCATCTGCTTTCCTTTGGCGTCAAAGGCGTAGCCGTCCAGCCACTGAAAACGCTGCATGGCCTGTTCGTAGTTTTTCAACACCTCCTCATAGGAAAGGTGATCAGGCCTGAGATGGGCGAGATGCTCTTCGCATTGCCGCACCGTTTCTTCCACCTGAGTAATACCGCTTTTCTGCCGCAAATAATCCAGCAGCGGCAGAGGGGGCAGCTCGGCTACATCTTGGGGCAGATAACCAATATTATTCTTGTTTTTACCGGAAAGGAAGATGTCTCCTTCATCAGGTTCCTGCTCACCCAGAATGGCGCGAAAAAGGGTGGTTTTGCCCGCGCCGTTATCACCCACAAGGCCAATGCGATCTTTATCGCCAATTCTCCAGGCGATGCGGTCAAAAATTACCCGCTTTCCAAAGGACAGGGAAAGATTTTGCAGATTAATCACTTCTTTTCCTTCATTATTGTCTTATGGCCGCACTTTAAGAGGTCACGGCGGATAAAGCAAGAAAAAGCCGCCGCAAAAGCCATTCCTTGTGGAAGCGAATTGACAGGAAAAAACCTTTATTGTAGAGTTTGATCAATAAACACCATAGATGGGGGAATATATGCCTATTTACGAATTTCAATGTGAAACATGTCAACACTCCTTTGAATACCTGTGTTTCTCCCAGAGAGACATAGACGGATTAACGTGTCCCAACTGCCAGGGAAAGGAATTTAAGAAACTGATGTCCACCTTTGGCGGTAAAATCGGAAACGCTTCCGTCGGAGGCTGCGGGCCATGCAGCGCTACAAGCTGCCCCCCTTCCTGAGGGCATTAATTTCGCGGCAGGCTGCCGTGTTAAACCTTGGAAGTATAATAGACTTTAGCTAATTGAGATTTATTAAAAGTGGAATTAAAAACAGAATTATATTTAGGAGATTGCCGGACAGAATTAAGGAAAATTTCCGATAATTCCGTAGATTTGATCGTAACATCGCCGCCATACGCCAACCAGCGGCAATCAACTTATGGCGGAGTAAGTGTTGATGAGTACGTCAAATGGTTTTTGCCCATTTCAAATGAACTTCTTCGCGTTTTGAAACCCACGGGAACATTTATTTTGAACATAAAAGAAAAGGTGGTTGGCGGAGAACGAAGCACGTATGTGATGGAACTTATTATTGAAATGAGAAAACAAGGTTGGTTCTGGACGGAAGAGTTTATTTGGCATAAGAAAAATTGTTTCCCCGGTAAATGGTCAAATCGATTTCGTGATGCTTGGGAAAGACTTTTGCAATTCAATAAATGCAAAAAGTTTAACATGTACCAAGACGCCGTAAAAGTACCGATTGGCGATTGGGCAAAAGACAGGTTGAAAAATTTAAGCGAAACGGACAAGATTCGCGATAATGCCAAAAACGGTAGCGGATTCGGAAAAAACGTTTCTAATTGGGTTGGGAAAGAAACTGTGTATCCGACAAATGTAGTTCATTTAGCCACAGAATGCAGCAACAAAAATCACAGTGCTACTTTTCCGCGAGAATTGCCCGAATGGTTTATTAAGTTGTTCACACAGGAAAACGATATTGTATTAGATCCGTTTATGGGATCGGGAACAACGATAGAAGTTGCGAATCGAATGAAAAGAAATGCAATAGGAATAGAAATCATTCCCGAATACTATAATGAAATCAAACAACGATTTGCCCCACTGGAATATTATTTAATGGAGCCCATAATAGAATATGAAACAGATAGTCATTAAAGACGTTACCCGGTACGTCGAAGCTAATATAGGCATATTTCACGAAAAGCGAATAAGAAGCTTGGATGGTTTGAAGCTGAACAAAGTTTTGAAACGCAAAAATCCTTATTTGTTTAAAGCAAAATATACAATAACTTCGGAGCAAATTATCAGAGGTATTGTTGACGCTCATATTTCCTCCAATGAAGAAACAATTTTTGGCAACTGGTTGGAAGGATTAGCAATTTTTATCAATGAAAAAGTATATGGCGGACGAAAATCAGGCATTCCAAATATTGATCTTGAGTTTGACAAAGAGAAAGTAAGATACATTATTGCAATAAAATCAGGACCCAATTGGGGTAATAGCAGACAAATTGCCAAAATGATTTCCGATTTTAAGACTGCTAAAAAAACATTAAGAACAAGTAATTCTCAACTGAATGTTGCAGCGATAAATGGTTGTTGTTACGGAATAGATAATAATCCTGATAAAGGTGATTACTTCAAATATTGCGGGCAGGTATTTTGGGCATTTATTTCGGGAAACGAGAATCTTTATACAGACATCATTGAACCACTAGGACATAAAGCAAGGGAGCGAAACGAAGAATTTCAAAAATCATATTCGCAAATGATAAACAAGTTTACTAAACAATTCTCCAATGATTATTGCAATGACGATGGCGAAATAAATTGGGAAAAACTTGTGCAATTCAACTCTGGAATGACAAAATAGTGTCCACAAGTAAATTATATGCAGAATAAAGGAACAAATATGAACGCAGAACAATCACCCTCTCCTTCGGATTTTATCAGAAATATTATTGATCAGGATCTGGCCGCAAACAAGAACCAGGGGCGCGTAGCGACGCGTTTCCCCCCCGAACCAAATGGATACATCCATATCGGCCATGCCAAGGCCATCTGTCTGGATTTCGGCGTTGCCAGGCAATACGGCGGGACCTGCAACCTGCGCATGGACGATACGGACCCGGCGGGCGAGGATATGGAATACGTCCAGTCCATTATGGAAGATATTCGCTGGCTGGGGTTTGATTGGAATGACCGCCTCTTTTTTGCTTCCGGCTACTATGAAAAGATCTACCAGTACGCCGTCCGGATGATTGAGTCCGGCAAAGCCTTTGTCTGCGATTTGACGGCAGATGAGATGAGAGAATACAGGGGAACTCTTACGGAGGCAGGAAGGGAAAGCCCCTGCCGAAACAGAACCATTGCGGAGAATCTGGATTTATTCGCCCGTATGCGGGCCGGAGAGTTCCCGGAAGGTTCCCGCGTCCTTCGTGCGAAGATTGACATGGCCTCGCCCAACATGACCATGCGCGATCCCATCATGTATCGCATTAAAAAAGAAAAGCATTACAGAACCAATGATCAGTGGCCTATCTATCCCATGTATGATTTTGCCCACTGCCTTTCCGATTATATTGAAGGCATCACCCATTCGATTTGCACTTTGGAATTTGAGAACAACCGTCCCCTTTATGACTGGTTCTTGGAACAACTGGTGGAAGGAGATCGCCCCCGTCAGATTGAGTTTGCCCGCCTGAATCTTACCTATACGGTCATGAGCAAAAGAAGGCTTATGGAGCTGGTGGAAGAAAGGCTCGTCTCCGGATGGGATGACCCCAGAATGCCCACTATCTGCGGCATGAGGCGCCGCGGTTTTACGCCGGAGGCAATTCGCGATTTCTGTGAACGCATCGGCGTTGCCAAAAACAACAGTTTGATTGATGTCGCCATCCTGGAAGATTGTGTCCGGAACCACCTCAATGAAACGACTCCCCGCGTCATTGCCGTTATGAATCCTCTAAAGGTCATTATTGACAACTATCCGGAAGATAAGGAAGAAGAATTTTATTCCCCTTTCCATCCCCAAAATCCGGACATGGGTTCGCGGAAAATACCATTTGGGAAAACAATTTACATTGAACAGGACGATTTTATGGAGGATCCACCAAAAAAATTCTTCCGTTTAAGCCCCGGCAAAGAGGTCCGCTTGCGCTACGGATACTATATCCGCTGCACCGGTATGGAAAAAAATCCCCGGACAGGGAAAGTGGAAGCTCTCCATTGTACCTACGATCCGG
>JAITWQ010000222.1 GCA_031285215.1 Syntrophobacterales bacterium
GCCTGTGCGGCAAACTATGCCTGGGCCAACCGTCAGATCCTCATGCACCGGACACGCTTATCTTTTGAGAAGGTACTTAACATAAGTCCCAAAGCTCTTAATATGCGCCTTCTCTATGATATTTGTCATAACATCGCCAAGATTGAGATTTTGCCTGTGGATGGCAGAGAGCGGGCATTATGCGTTCACCGCAAGGGCGCCACGCGGTCATTGCCGCCGGGCCATCCCCTGGTTCCTGCGGCCTATCGTTCTGTCGGTCAGCCCGTCCTCATTCCCGGGGATATGGGGTCTGGTTCCTATGTTCTTGTTGGCGGTGAAAAGGCCATGACTGATACTTTTGCCAGCTCTTGCCATGGCGCGGGAAGAGCAATGAGCCGGTCACAGGCAATAAAATCCAGTAAAAACCGCGCCATCGCGCAAGAAATGGCTGATCGGGGCGTTGTGGTCATGGCCAGCGGCCGCGCCACTCTTCATGAGGAAATCCCCGAAGCTTATAAAAACCTTACAGAAGTTGTCGAAGTTGTGCATCAGGCAGGCATCGCCCGCAAAGTTGCCCGCCTCAGGGCCTTGGGATGTATCAAGGGATGATCAGGGAAAGGCAATCTTAATGGAATGCCTGTTGCGCGGCGAACACTGCAATCTGCGCGGTTTTTGCCGACTAATGGAGAGGTGAGGAACAAAAGATTTTATGCCGGCGGCAAATGAACAACCAATTGGTGTTTTTGATTCCGGAATTGGCGGGCTTACCGTTGTCCGGGCCTTGATGGAAAGGCTCCCCCACGAAAATGTTATTTATTTCGGCGATACGGCGCGCGTTCCCTTTGGCGTTAAGTCAGTGGAGACCATTAAGCGTTATACCGCCCAAATCACGGAATTTCTCCTCTCTCAAAACGTAAAAATGCTGGTTATTGCCTGCAATACCATTGCCGCCGTTGCCCGGCAGGTGGTAAAAACAATGTCACCCGTTCCCGTGCTTGATGTCATTGAAGCCGGCGCACTAACAGCTGTACACCACAGCCGCACGAAGCGGATTGGCGTAATCGGCACCATGACGACGATCAGCAGTGATGCCTATGGTCATGCCATTCACCTTTTGGATCCGGCTGTTCATATTGTTTCTCAAGCTTGCCCCCTTTTTGTGCCTTTGGTAGAAGAAGGGTGGTGGGACCATGCCGTTACGCGGCTGACTGCCCAGGAGTATCTGGGGTCTGTTTTAGCGGAGGATATTGATACCCTTGTCCTTGGATGTACCCATTATCCTTTGCTTAAACCCCTCCTGAAGGATCTGGCGGGGGGGAAAATTCAACTCGTTGATTCCGCAGAGGCCATGGCGGAGATTACCGCAAACCTTCTCCGCGAACAAGGGCTTATGAATTCAGGGTGTGGCTCTTCCGAATATCGTTACTATGT
Source organism: Syntrophobacterales bacterium (assembly GCA_031285215.1). Taxonomy (GTDB): domain Bacteria; phylum Desulfobacterota; class Syntrophia; order Syntrophales; family JAAYKM01; genus JAAYKM01. The sequence continues at coordinate 1,411 of JAITWQ010000222.1, forward strand.
TACCGATTTTCCTTTGCGTTTCCACCATCTTGGCGAACGTTTTCTCGGACGCGCCATAAGCGATGTGCAGCTGATTCAGTTGTAAATTCTAACCGGCCCGTTATAAAGGGTCAGCATATTTGCAGATCATTCTGATCACCACAAAGGAGATTTATGACCATACAATTATCTGTCCTGCCAGGCCCTTTGGCATCGTCATGGGAAAAATCTTTAGACGATGCCGCCCGTCAGAAAGTTGCGGAAAGAATCTGGAACAAAGACCACACCGTCTGGAAACCAAAGGCCGATGAAATCGTCAATCGCTTGGGATGGCTGAAGAGCCATGAAGATTTTAAGGACGAATGGCCTTTTGTGGAGTCCTTTGTTGCGGGTGTGCGTGCGGACGGCTTTCAGCAGGCGGTGCTTTTGGGAATGGGAGGATCAAGCCTGGCTCCGGAAATCTTTCGCCGCATTCTGGGACAACGTGAAGGATACCTTGATTTGGCAGTTTGCGATACGACGGCGCCGGATACGATTTTTTCCCTTTCCGAAACATTGAATATAAAAAAAACCCTTTTCGTTGTTTCCACAAAGTCCGGCGGCACCGTCGAAACCCTCTCGGCGATGAAATATTTTTTTCGTCAAACTTGCCGTGTTGTGGGAGAAACGGAGGCTGGCCGCCATTTTCTGGCCATAACGGATCCCGGCAGCAGCCTTGAGGAAGCGGCAAAGAAATTTGAATTCCGTCACATTTTTTATGGCAACCCCGACATTGGCGGCCGATATTCGGCCTTGTCTGTCTTTGGTTTAGTTCCGGCGGCGCTGATCGGGGCCGACGTCAGGAAACTCCTGGGAAAAGTTGCCGATGACCTTCCGGAACTTATTGCCCTTGGAATCAAACTGGGTTGTATAATGGGTGCGGGTGCGAAAACGGGACGAAATAAATTGACATTTTTGCTGTCCGATTCTCTGGCTCCTTTTGGTGACTGGGTGGAACAGCTCATTGCCGAAAGTACGGGCAAAGAAGGAAAAGGTATTCTGCCCGTTGTCGGCGAACATTTGGGGCAAACGGAATCATACGGGGCCGACCGCTTATTCATGGCTATCCGTTTGCAGAATGATATCCCGTACGATCTGACCCGCCTGGCAGGGGAAAAACATCCCGTGGCGGAACTCATCTTGGCGCAAATCTATGATCTGGGGAAATTGCTTTATACTTGGGAAATAGCCACCGCCACTGCCGGTCATATTTTGGGTGTCAACCCCTTTGATCAGCCTGATGTCGAGGCTTCCAAGCAATTTACACGAACCGCCCTGCAAAAAATCCAAAACAAACAGATGGAAAAGGAGAAGATACCTCTTGCCCTCGACCCAAACATGGCCGTCTATGGTCAGGGAAAGAAAGGAATAACCCCTGAAGATGTTTTCGCCGATTTTTGTGCCGGTATAAAGGCAGGGAATTATGTTGCCCTGCAGGTGTTTTTAGCCCACGATCCTGCTTTATCCGCTCTTTTGGAAAAACTGCGCCTTACCATTCGTGATCGCTGTCACGTCGCCACAACACTGGGATACGGCCCTCGCTTTCTCCATTCGACGGGCCAGCTTCACAAGGGAGATGACGGTGCGGGAACATTTATCCAGCTCACTGCCGATTATGGGCGCGATATTTTTATTCCCGATGACATGGCGGTTACAACGGCCAGTCTCACTTTTGGCGCTCTTCAGAAAGCCCAGGCCTTAGGAGACGCAATGGCCTTGGAAGCGCGCCATCGTCGCCTTTTGTGTATTCATTTTTTTACTGAGGTTCACGGCGGCATCAATCGCCTTATTAATTCTTTGCAAGGATAGGGTGTAATTATTGTTTCCAGGCAAGAAATTGGTGTTGCTAATGTCGTCGGCATGATTCCTACCACTTACTTAC
>JAITWQ010000087.1 GCA_031285215.1 Syntrophobacterales bacterium
TGCGCTTCCGCTGGTCTGGCTAACGTGGTAAAGCGTAACGGCATTGACGCCCTGGACGGCTTGCTGAAACTTCCCCCAAGGCTACCGCATTTTTATCGTGCAATCCATCGGCTGGCCGCGTTAGTCCTTAAGCGAAATTAAAGAAGGGCAATATGGCAGTTGATTTGTATTATCTGATTCCTTACTATTAAGGTGAAGGCAAAGCTGATGAGAGGACAGGGAAAGGTAAATCATGAAAGCCGGGCGTGTTTCAGAAGAAGCAAAACGGCGGCGGATGATATAAATGAATAACGTATTAAATGGGACAAGTTGGGAATATTCCAATGTTCTTTTAGAATTTGTTGATAATGCAAATTTTACTGTATCTGTTTCTGTAAAATATGGCATATGGGAGACTCTATTTAGAGGAATTTACAATATTAACGTGAATATTGTAACTGTAACAATAACATATGGGCGCGAATGGATAGATACTGAGTGGGGCGTATTAAATCCGCCTCTGATCAGTACCGCCACAATCACCAACAGGATTTTAGATTTTGATGGCGGTCATAGTATTTTGTCCCACTATGGTGTTATATATACCAAAATACGAGACAAAAAATATTTTCACTAATGCTTGTTTGCCAGTTACAGCCGGAATAAGAGGACTATGAGGGTGATAGAAGAGCAGGCAGTAAAAGGGATAGAAAAGAGTCAGGGGGAAAAACTATGTCCAAGATTGTCCGATCCATCGTAATTACGGGAAACGGAACGAACTGTGAAACGGAAATGGCCCATGCCTGCCGTCTGGCAGGTTCGGATGTTGTTAATATTGTCCATATCAGCGAGATTCTTCACGGAGAAAAATGTCTGGATGATTATGATTTTCTGAATCTTCCCGGCGGGTTTCTGGATGGAGATGATTTGGGGGCTGCCAAAGCCGGAGCAAACCGTATCCTCCACGCCCCTGTCCGGACAGGCGAAGATAATCTGTACGTGCAGCTCAAACGCTTTATAGATGACGGAAAACTCGTTCTTGGTGTTTGTAACGGGTTTCAGCTCATGGTTAAACTGGGTATTCTTCCCGCCTTTGATGGGGCATTGTTTGCCCAAACTGTCACTTTGACCCATAATGATTCCGGCCGTTTTGAAGACCGCTGGAGCTACCTGAAGGTCAACGCCTCTTCTCCCTGTGTATTCACCAAAAACCTGACGGATCTTTATCTTCCCGTTCGTCATGGCGAAGGAAAGCTGGTTGCGGACAGCGAAGAAACCCTGGCGCGAATCCAACGGGAAAATCTGGCTTGCCTCTATTACAGCGACGCGAAGTGTAAACAGCCGGTAATGAACTATCCTGATAACCCCAACGGTTCTGCCGGAGCCATTGCCGGACTTTGCGATCCTACGGGGCGGCTTATGGGTTTAATGCCCCATCCGGAAGCCTTTCTCCACCGCACCAACCACCCCCGCTGGACGCGGGAGACGCTGCCGGAAGAAGGGCATGGCGTCGCTCTTTTCCGTAACGCCGTTGATTTTATTCGAAGCGGGGCTTTTTAAGCTTGCCCGCCGGAGGAACTGCGTAATTTATGGCAAAGTTAACCCTGCATGAATGGCTGAATCGCCTGAAAAATAACCGGAATTTTATGAGAAATGTCCGGGCCTGGAAAGATTTTGCCCCCCGGGAAGGCCAGTTTGCGCCTTTTCCCGATTGGGTCCATGGCGATATTCGCCTCTGTTTTGCCCGGCGGGGCATTAATCATCTGTACAGTCATCAGGTTGACTCCATCAATGAAACAAGCCGGGGGCGTCACGTGTGCCTTGTTACTCCGACGGCCAGCGGAAAAACCCTTTGTTACAATCTGCCTGTCCTGAATCGCATTTTGCGTCATCCGGAAACGAGGGCACTTTATGTCTTTCCCACCAAAGCCCTTGCCCAAGATCAGATGGAGGAAATCCACGGTCTGATCCGCGACCTTGGAGCGAATGCCGGTGCTTTTACCTACGACGGCGACACGCCCGATGACGCCCGGCAGGCGATCCGCAAACAGGGGCATGTTGTTATTACTAACCCCGACATGCTCCACGCGGGTATTCTTCCCCACCACACCAAGTGGCAGAAGCTTTTTGCGAATCTGGAATTTGTCGTGCTGGATGAACTCCACGTTTACCGCGGTATTTTCGGCTCCCACGTGACAAATGTCATCCGGCGTCTCCGGCGTATCTGCCGGTTTTACGGCCGGGATCCCCTTTTTATCTGCTGTTCCGCAACCATTGCCAATCCCAAGGAACATGCGGAAAGGATTCTGGAAATGCCTGTCAGTCTTATCGCTAAAAGCGGCGCGCCCCGGGCCAAAAGAACGTTTATTCTCTATAATCCTCCCATCATCAATCGGGAGCTGGGCATACGCCAGTCAGCCCTGGGACCGGCCCGACAGGTAGCGGGGGAATTGGTTGGCAATAACATCCAGACAATTTTATTTGTGACCAGCCGCCTTAATGTGGAAGTGCTGACCAAATATCTCAAAGATCGCTTTGACCATAAAACGCCGGCGCAAAAGGCAGTCATTTCCGGTTACCGGGGCGGCTATCTGCCCAATCTGCGCCGGGAGATAGAAGAAGGGCTTCGCAAGCGGGAGCTTAAAGGCGTGGTGACCACCAACGCCCTGGAGCTGGGGATTGATATCGGC
>JAITWQ010000123.1 GCA_031285215.1 Syntrophobacterales bacterium
GATGACTATTGCGCCATCGGCTTTTTTGGCGTCCTTTTCGTTTTTCTGTTCGGTAATCAGATTGTGATTGGGCTGCGGATATAACGTATAGCCAAGAATTTTCACAAAAAGTTCGCGCAAAAAACCTTCCTGAGATTGTTCTTCCTTGCTGTTACGAATGTTTTCCTGAATGTCGGGATTGTGAAAATAAGCCGCAAACTGACTGTATGGAAGCGAAATTTTCTCTTCCATTCCTTTCAGGTGTTTTTTTAGAATCGAACTTTGATATAAACCCATCTTCACAACGTTTTTCTATTATAACAGGTCTGCATTTATTTCCCGGCTCAAATATTTATCCAATCTCATTCTTTAAATGGCAAAATAACATTTTTTGTTTTGGGGGACAATAATCATATCGTTTTTAGTAAAATGGGAATCAACAAATCAACTGCGGTTTCGTTTTTGGCGGTCTTAAATTTCGGCGTTATGCGTTTATATGGCAAAGAATCAGATAAGATTCAGGCGGTGCAAAGTCTCACGAAATTGCTCAAGGGGCTGGACGCCGACAAGGCGGTGCGTGTCATTGATTATAAATGCGGGAACGCCCGTAATAAGAAATTGGCGGGATAATTTCACGGCATCGGCAAATCCGGGCGGATCTCCGCCGGCGGCAAGCATGGCCTCCAGTTTTTGAGAATCATTCAAGCCGGAGGCGCGGGCGACATCAATAATAGTTTCGGGCAAACTTATATTCCGCTCTTCCGCAAAATGGGCACGGAACATATTTTCATGAAAGACGGGAAAAATGTCCGTATCCCGCAGAAGCATCATCGCTTTCAGGGACAGGCGGGAATTGACCAGGCGCGTGACCACCCCAAAAGGCAGATCGGGAACGCCCGACCGCTTTGCCAGTTTCGGATAAAACCTGGTAAAATCGGTTCCGGGAAACATGTCGGACAGAAGAGTACCTTCCGGCGGCGTATCGGCATGAACCTCAAAGGGAATCCATTCCATCTCCAGGGGAACATCTTTTGCAATGGTGTCGGCAACGGCCTTGCCAACGTAACAGAAAGGTCAGATATAATCGAAGAAAACGCGGATCATGATCGCCCTCCTTCCCCTTTCATCCCTTACAGATCGCCCATCATTTCAACAGGCAGCAGGAAAATTTTACCGCAAAAGCTCTTTCCGATACATCTTAATGATAACCATAACACGATATCGCGTCGTTTTGCAACGATATTCAACGCTCAATGGACTACCCTCTCCGCAAGAACACGCATTATCGCCTTAACATCAACAGGCTTGGACAGATGTTCATTCATGCCTGCCTGCAAAGCTTTATCAATATCCTCACGATACGCATTAGCAGTCATGGCAACGATGGGAACTGTGCCCGCGTCGCCGCGAGACATGGCGCGTATGCGCCTTGTGGCCTCATAGCCGTCCATGTGGGGCATCTGTATGTCCATGAAGATGAGATCATAGTATCCTTCCGGCGATGTTTCAAACTGCGAAACAGCTTGCTGGCCGTCTTCCACTTCATCTACGGACACATTTGTCGGTTCCAGCAATTCCGCCAGAATCATGCGATTAATATCCACATCGTCAACAAGCAAAACACGCCTGCCGGACAAATTGGGAATAAGCTCATTATCCCTTTGCTCTTCTTCTACCAGATCCATTTTATCCAAAGAAAGGGTAAAAGCAAAAGACGAACCGCAATTCAATTGACTTTTGACCGAAATAACGCCGCCCATGTAGCGCACCATATTCTGGCTGATGGCAAGGCCCAGTCCCGTACCGCCAAAGCGGGCGGCAATGGACGTGTCGGCCTGTTCAAAAGCGGTAAAGAGATGGGAAACCTGCTCCTCCGTCATGCCAATACCATTATCGGACACGGTAAAGGTCAACGTTATCTTATCAGCACTGGTATCAACGACACCCACAACAAGGCCGATCTTGCCGCCCTGGCCGGTAAATTTGACAGCATTACCCAATAAATTGATAAGCACCTGTTTAAGCCGCAGTTTATCCCCGATAATGGTTATGTGAGGAAGGTGATCTATATTTGTCTCAAAGAGAAGATTTTTTTCCTGACAGCGCTGTCTGATCAGCTCGTCCACTTCATGCATGGCCGGTTTAAAGGCAAATGGTTCATGGGATATTTCGAACTTGCCCGATTCGATTTTTGACATATCCAAAATATCATTAACAAGACCAAGCAAATGGGATGACGCAAGGGTGATCTCATTTATAGAGGAGAGTGTTTTATCCTGATTTTCAATCTTTTGTTTGGCGATATGGGTCATACCGATAATGGCGTTCAAAGGCGTACGTATTTCATGACTCATCCGGGCCAGAAATTCACTCTTGGCGCGTGACGCCACCTGCGCCGCTTCCGTTTGCACTTCCAGCTCATGGGTGCGCTGGCGGACGATTTTTTCCAGATTTTTGCTCATTTGACGATTTTTCATCAATAAAATCCAGACGGCCAGCAAACCTAACATGGCAAGACAGGCAAAGCCCGCCAGATACGGAATAAAATCCCGTAACATTTTACGCTGATAATCAAAAACTTTCCTTGTCCAGCGCCCGGAAATGGCTTCCGTATCAATAAAGAGCTGCGCCTTATCAATAATAGACAATAACTCCGTTTCCTCCTTATTAAAGCCAAGAATGGAACCGCAGGAACGTTTGAAAACAATATTGGCCTTGAAGGCGGGCTTTTCCAGATAGTTCGTCAAACTCAGCAGCAAATTTTGCGTCGCCATAAAAAGATCAATTTCGCCTTTTTCCAGAGCGGCAAAGGCCTGATCAAGGGAACCATAAGTTATGGTATTGGTGCTTCCCGGAAACCACTCCCGGAAAACCTCTTCATAAGCCGAACCTCCAACAAGGCCGACTTTGGCATAGACGACCTGATTAAGATCAATGTTTTCATAGTTGGCCTTGGAGAGGAGGGCATAATAATTATTGGCATAGGGTTCCCGTGCCCAGAGAAAACGCCCTTCGCGGTCGCTGGAATAGAGCAGCTCAGAAATCATGGCCACCTCCCCTTTTTCCAGCATTTCCATAATAGCGGCCCAGGAATCAGTTTTTTTATTGACAGGTTCAAAAACAAGGCCGGTCATATTGCTTATTTGCTTCAATAAATCAACGGCAATCCCCTGAAACTCTTTTTCCTTATCATTATAAAAACAGGACGGGTAATTATCGAACTCCAGGGCAATGGGAACAGATTTATCGCTGGTTTTGTGATTATTAATGTACTCTTTTTCCCGGGCTGTGAGGTGGATGAAAAGTTTATGCCGCAGATAATCCTGATGGCCGTCATGATAAAGGTTTGACAGATGATAAATGGCGCCGCTTTGCAAATACTTTTGTATAACGCGGATAATCGGTTCAAGATCGGGATTAGCCGTCGCAAGCGAAGCGGGAGAATAAACCAGAGGGAAATAATCATCAACCCTGATAAAGTCATAAGTTTCAAAAACAGCTTCCACGGGACCTTCATCTAAAAAGGCGTCAATCGTTCCCTTTTCCAATCTTTTTGCCGCGTCGTCGTAATTTTTGACGAAAACAGGATCAAATACTTCCCGCGAAGCAAATGTAACACTGTCGTAAATGGTGGCGCCGTCCAGAAAGCCGTACCGCAGCCGGCGCTCTTTGGCAATATCGCTGAGTTTTCCTTTCTCCCTGTTGGTAAA
>JAITWQ010000149.1 GCA_031285215.1 Syntrophobacterales bacterium
CACATCCTGTACGTTCCTACCGGAAACAGAGGGGTAAAAAGGAATCTCCCTCAAGAAACCGGCAGGAGCCGCTCTTTTCTTCATACTGTTATCGGAGAGGATAAATCCTTCATTACGGAAGCTTACCATAACTTTTATTTGCAAACATTGTACCGGCAGAATTACATAATAAATAAGGGAGGAACGACAATGAGCAGCAACAACAGCATGATCGCCAGCAATTACGGTCTGGAACACCATGGAATCCATAATTTAAATACAATTTACTGGAATCTGCCAACCCCCCGTCTTTATGAAGAAATCATTGCCCGCAGGGAAGGACGTATCGCTCACCTTGGCCCCCTGGTGATTCGCACGGGACATCATACGGGCAGATCTCCCAACGATAAATTCATTGTCCGCGAACCTCTCAGCGAAGAAATGGTCTGGTGGACCGAAGGGAATAAAGGTCTTTCCCCGGAACATTTCAATACGCTCTGGCAGCGTCTTCTGGCTTATCTGCAAGGCAAAGATGTTTTTGTTCAGGATTGTTTCGCCGGCGCTAATCCCAATTATCGTGTTCCTATCCGCGTTATCACGGAAACGGCATGGCATAACCTGTTTGCCCGCAACCTTTTCATTCAGGCGGAACAGGAAAAACTTGCAGACCATGTACCAGAATTTACAGTGGTCCACGTACCCAATTTCCATGCGATCCCCCAAATTGACGGAACGCGCTCCGAAATCTTTATCGTCATTCACTTTACTGAACGCCTTATCCTGATCGGGGGGACACATTACGCCGGTGAAATCAAAAAATCCATTTTCACTGCCCTGAATTACTTCCTCCCCCAACAAAAGGTCCTTTCCATGCACTGTTCTGCCAGCATGAGCAAAAATAATGACACGGCGATTTTTTTCGGTCTTTCGGGAACGGGAAAAACAACCCTTTCCACCGATGCCAGCCGTATTCTCATCGGAGATGACGAACATGGCTGGTGCGATGAGGGTATTTTCAATCTGGAAGGCGGATGTTACGCAAAAGTTATTAATATATCACCGAAAGAAGAGCCGGAAATATATGAAACGACAAGACAATTCGGAACAATACTGGAAAATGTAGGGTTCGACAGTCAGACGTGCCGTATTGACCTTGATGACGACACCCTTACGGACAATACGCGGGCCGCCTACCCCATGACCCATATTCCCTCCGCCACGCGGGCAAAGATGGGAGGACATCCCAAAGACATTATCATGCTCACGGCGGATGCCTTTGCCGTCCTGCCTCCCATCGCAAAATTGACGCCGGAACAGGCCGTTTATCATTTCCTCTCCGGTTACACGGCTAAAATAGCAGGAACGGAAAAGGGCGTCACGGAGACGCGGGCAACATTCAGCACCTGCTTCGGCGCTCCCTTCATGGCCCTGTCACCGCTGGTTTACGCAAAACTCTTCCAGGAGAAGATTTCCCGTTATAATGTTAAACTCTGGCTTATCAATACCGGCTGGACGGGAGGGCCGTATGGCGTAGGAAACAGATTCCGCATCAGCGATACACGCGCCATTGTCCACGCCGCCTTGAACGGAAAACTGGAAGGAATTCCCACCAGAAAAGATCCTGTTTTCGGCCTGTTTGTACCCCTGTCCTGTCCGGGCGTTGCGGACAGCATTCTCGATCCTCGCAGCAACTGGCAGGATCCCGCGGCGTATGACAAGCAAGCCGCAAAATTAGCGCAGCTGTTTGTGAATAATTTTGTACAATATACGGATCACGTCGATCCGGAAATAAAGGCTGCCGGGCCAATATGGATACCGGAGAGCTGATAGCACGTCAGTCCGCCATACATATCCCACAGAGAGGCTGCCGGCAACGCCTCTTTGTGGGTTTTTTAAATCAATGCACGATCAATAAACGGGCAGCCCCCTTTCCCGGAGATAGTTTTTGACATCTTTTATGCGGAACGTTCGAAAATGAAAAACGGAGGCGGCCAAAAGAATCTGCGCTCCACCGCTCACAACAGCCTCATAAAAATGCTCAAGTTTTCCCGCCCCTCCCGACGCCACCACCGGAATGGAAACGGCGGCGGAAACAGCTTTTATGAATTCAATATCATAACCTTCTAAAGTGCCGTCACCATCCATGCTGGTGGGCAAAATAATTCCCGCACCCAAATCCTGACAGCGTTTCGCCCATTCAATGGCGTCTTTTCCGGTGGTTCGTGTGCCACCCGAAACCATTATTTCAAAACCGGACGCGACATGGTGATTTCTCCTGGCGTCAATGGCGATGACAATTTTTTGGGAAGAAAATTTTTTCGCCCCCGCCGCGATCAATTCCGGATTTTTTACCGCCGCACTGTTCATGGAAATACGATGTGCCCCTGCTTCTAATACCTGCTCCATATCCTCCAAGGTATTAATGCCGCCGCCAACGGTCAGGGGAATATGAATCGCGGCAGATACTTTCCTGACCCACTCCAGACGGGTCTTGCGGTTTTCAACGGTTGCCGCTATATCCAGCATGGCCAGTTCATCAGCGCCTTCATCCTGATAAAACCGGGCATTTTCTGCGGGATCACCGGCATCCTGAATATTGACAAAATGAACACCCTTGACCACACGGCCATCCTTCATATCCAAACAGGGAATAATTTTTATGGGATCCATAGACCGAACTTGCCTTTCTGCAAATATTATTTTTTTGTCACGCAGAAGATGGATTGATTTGCGGGAAAAAGTCAAGAAAAAGTCGTTCCCAAAGGCTTGGTAAACAAAGGGGCGGCGCTCTTTCGCGGATGATTTCTCACCATAACGGCAAAAATGTCATTTTTGTTGACAATGGTTCCTTTTTTTGTTATACGTTATAGGAAATATCCTTTGCCCGTTGTTTCCAAAAAATTGTGATATATCACATCGTTATTATGTACAAAGTGCAGGGACTCTCCTTGATTCAGGGAAATCTTGGGTTATGAGGAGAAAGCAAAAGCTTGCTCACAGGTTGTTCTCCTTTGCCACCCCGAATATACTTTCTCGCATAATAATTGGCTTGTCGTGTGTGTATTGCGCATTGATACAATATTTGAGGGAAGAAATTATGTTTAAAATAGGTGATGTGGCAGTTTACCCGGCCCAAGGGGTTGGCGTAATAGAATCCATAGAAAAACGAGAGATTATGGGTAGTGACGGCGAGTTCTATATCATGAAGCTCGTCGGAAACGGCATGCGCATTATGATACCTGTAGATTCCGCCGAAACGGTGGGATTGAGGGAAGTTATTCGTGAGGAAGATATTTCCAAAATATACGATATTCTAAAATGCAGAGACATTATCATTGATAAGCAAACATGGAACAAACGTTATCGGGAATACCTGGAAAAGATTAAAACGGGATCGGTTTTTGAAATTGCATGTGTTTTGCGTGATTTACTCGTTTTGAAAGCGGATAAGAGTCTTTCCTTCGGCGAAAGAAAAATCATGGATACGGCCAAAAATCTGCTTATTAAAGAAATTTCCGTGGTCAGCAAACTTGAAGAAGGAAAAATAGAAAAAGACTTTGAAACGCTCCTTGCCGTACAATAAGCCTGCGGGATAAACTCTTCATGCCCTCCCAGCGGGCATAATAAAATATATTTACCATTAAAAAAGCGGATACGAAGAAACGCATCCGCTTTTTTGTGACTTAATTTCCAACCTCAACCTGCCTGTCAACCTCCGCAAACATATTACACCGTGCATAATTTCTTTCCCCGACACCTGCAATGTTGAAGCGCCGCTTATAATGGCCTCTAAAATCTGCTCCCTCGTCACCTTTGAGCAACAGCAGACGAGTTCATCGCGTATATTTTCGACCGTTAAGGCGTTACCTTGAACTCCACAGTCCCTTACGGGAAGAGTTTGTTTCTCAGAAAATTTTAGAGCAGATAGCTCTGCAGTGCCTTACAGCTTGTAAAATCAACATCCAGAAGTTCCGCACTGACCTGTACTCTGTTTCCCCGGTCATCAACACGTTGGGGCAAACACTTGACCGTTACCAGCTGATGTTCGTTGGGAAGGGTAAAAATGACACAAACGTGCTGATTTTCCAACCCTTCCAGTTTGGTTGCCCGCGAAAGGCTGAAACGTATCCCGCTAAATGACAAATCCTGTACAATGCCAGACTCAAACGCATCGGCCTTCGAGTCGGTGGAACCAATAAAAGCGGGCAGGGAAACCTTTTTACGTTCAAACTGGCGTCTTTCGGCACTGATATCATCTCCGTTATCCCGCCGGTACGACTGCAAATAACGGCTAATCAAAGACTCAACCAGTCCCGACAGGGACCGGCTTTGTTCATCGGAAATTCTTTGGAGGGATTTTCGGACTTTTTCGCTCGTTCGGAAACAAATCATCACATTTTTTTTCATAACATCGTTCACCATTATTAAATTAAATGTAAAACATAAGATATACACAGCAAAAAGCGCTGTATTCGGCTCGTATAGGAGAAAAATGTATCTTTGTCAATAATTTGTAATACTAAATAGAAAAATTTTCCCCCTGGGTGCGCCTTTTTTACATCATCTTGCATGATAACATTTTGAGAGCGCGCATTTTCTTAAATGTATCCATGCATGGCCTGGAAAAGATCTTTGTCAAGCTGTCCGGGATCTTTTTTATCGTACTCTTCCACAATTCCTTTTAGCTTTGTGTACATATCTTGATGGG
>JAITWQ010000157.1 GCA_031285215.1 Syntrophobacterales bacterium
GATTTACCAGAATGTGGTCAAACACCCGGTGCTGCCGGACGCGCCCAGCCGGGCCAAGCTTGCGGAACGGCAAAGCGCGAAGTACACGGAAAAATACGCGGATTATATCGACCTTGGCGTTATTGAATGGCGCAAGGCCTATGCGGAACATCAGAAACTCGGTAAAAAGGCCGTGCTGTTCGTCATGACCGACGATACCCGCAACTGTGACGATGTGGCGGAATATTTGGAAGCGCACTACCCGGATTTGAAAGATGGTGTTCTCGTCATTCACACCAAAAACAACGGCGAAATTTCCGAAGCCAGTTCCGGCAAGGCAAAAGAAGAACTGGAACGGCTCCGCAAGCAGTCCAATGAAATTGACGACGATATAAGCCCTTACAAAGCCATCGTGTCCGTCCTGATGCTCAAGGAAGGCTGGGACGTGCGCAACGTGACCACCATCGTCGGCCTGCGGGCTTACTCCGCCAAGAGCAATATTCTGCCGGAACAGACCCTGGGACGTGGCCTGCGTAAAATGTACCGCAACAGCGTTAAAGAATATGTCAGCGTTGTGGGAACGGATGCTTTCATGGAGTTTGTGGAATCCATCCAGGCTGAAGGCGTGGAACTGGAACGCAAGGCCATGGGCGCGGGCACAGCGGTAAAAGCTCCTTTAGTGGTGGAAATCGACAGTGAAAACACCAAGAAAGACATTGACGTCTTGGATATTGAAATCCCGGTACTGACACCGCGCATCTACCGGGAGTATAAAAACCTGGGTGATCTTGATATTACGGCGTTGGGTCATAAAAGAGTGCCGTACAAGCATTTCACCGAAGAAGAACAGCGCGAGATCGTTTTCAGAGACATCACCAGTAACGAGATAACCCACACCACAATTCTCAATACCGCTGAAATTGCCGATTATCGCAGTGTCATCGGATATTTTGTCCAGACCATCATGAAAGAGTTGCGGTTGTTTAGCGGGTATGATGTTTTGTATGGCAAAGTGAAAAATTTCGTACAAGGTGAGCTATTTATCCAGAAAGTTGATTTGGAACACCTCAATACTTTGCGTAATCTTTCAGAACTTGAAGCGACAAAGACCCTCATCGAAACATTCAAAAAAGCCATCAATGCCCTGACCGTGAAAGACAAAGGCGATGCTGAAATACGCGATACCATCAAACTGCGTAAAACTCGGCCCTTTGTTGTGAAAGACCAGGGTTATCTGCTACCCCAAAAGAGCGTTTTCAACCGGATTATCGGCGATAGCCACTTTGAATTGGTGTTTGCGGGTTTTCTGGATAGATGCGACGATATAATATCTTACGCCAAAAATTATATGGCGGTAAATTTCAAGCTGGATTACATCAAAGCCGATGGCGACATTTCCAATTACTACCCTGATTTTATTGTCAAGCTTCCCGCCGGCAAAGTTGTCATCGTTGAGACTAAAGGTAATGAAGATATGGATGTTCCGCTGAAAATGACGCGGCTGAAACAGTGGTGCATGGATGTTAGCGAGGTGCGGCAGGAGATAATCTTTGATTTTGTTTTTGTAGATCAAGAGAGTTTTGAAAAATACCAGCCGAAAACTTTTCAGGAACTGATTGATAGCTTCAGGGAATACAAATGACCACTACTTTTGTGTATCTGCAAAATTACGCAGCTGCCGGTAAATAGATTGATAACCTTCTATTTCTGTGTCGTTGCTGAAAGTGGTCTGCATCAGCCGGTCAATGGCGGCGTAAAATTTCGCCGCGTCAATCCGCCCTTCTGAAACGGATTGCGCCTTTTCATAAAGATCTTGTCCGGTGCGGAACAGCAAGGCCGTTTGATCTGAAAGAAAGGAGGCGTTTCCCGGTATTTTGCGGGCGATGATGAGTTTGTGAAAATAAAAAGCCTCTAACAGGCTGTTAGCCTCCGATTCGGATGCTGAGGCATTGATAACGGCATCAACGCTTCGGTAAAGAGAGGGGATGTGTTCCCTCTGCACCTGCTCCAGATAAGTTATCCAGGGGCGGGTACGCCTTTTCTTTTCTATTTTTTCAAATTCTTCTTTTTCCAGAATTGGGCCGGCAAGGAAAAGCCGGATATGGGGATGCGTTTTCCGCAGCCTTGTTAAAACGTCAACAACGCAGCGGATACGTTTAACCGGGCGGATGCCGCCGGTCATCAGGAAAATCACCTCTTTATCCGTGACGCCGTGGAGAAGGCGGTAATTTATGTTTTCTTCTTTATCCATCAATACCGATTGATGAATGATATATATTTTCTCTTTGGCAATTCCCCAGGGGATAAGGCGAGAGAGGGAAGAATCGTTAAAAACGGTGATACGATCTGATTTTTTCAGGACGTTAAGAATCACTTTCTGTTTTTCATGATCTTTCAGATCAATATAAACATCCGTACCGGTCATGGTCGTAACCAGAGGAATACCCAATTTTTCTTTCAGCAATAGTCCTCTGGAACCTCCTTTATAGGCATGGAAGCAATGGATAATATCGGGCGAAAATGAAATTGCTTCGGCAAGGAGTTCTTTATCCGTTTTTTGTGAAAGATTGATAATTTTGCCCTTTATTCCCCTTTGCGAAATACCGGCAACAATACGATGAACAGTTACCGCATTTCCCGTAATAAGAGGGAAATAAGTTGGCGTCAGGACAAGAATTTTCATTTTTATTTCTCAAGGATAGCTTTATTTCACAAGAATAGCATGATTGTCCTGTTTGGCAATGGGTTTTTAGAAATGCCGGCTGTATAGTTACGAAGGGCGGTAAAAAATGAAGTGGACGAGAATTAAAAAATGTGGATACTTGTCACCTTCTGTAATAGGCAAGGACCATTAGTTCCTTTCAGGTAAGAGATAAAACAGAAAGAGTATCCCGTGAAAAGAAAGGAAGCCAAGTATGTCTGATCATCGCGTTGTGTGTGGGGTATGTAAAGGTTTTGGCACCCTTTGTAATTGTCTTTGCAGGCGCTGTAAAGGAGGAAAACGGTTGAATTGTCCCAGATGTCAGTCATCGGGACTTGTCGAATGTCCGCAATGTCATGGAACAGGTAAGGGACATTTGTTTTCAAAATGTAAACATTGCAATGGTATGGGGAAAATCGACTGCCTGCAATGCGAAGGAACGGGGAAGATGATCTGTCCGACATGCCATGGATCGGGACAGGCTCCCTGTTTTGCCACGTGTCAGGGGAAGGGGCGTTTACCATGCTATCGCTGTTCCGGAACAGGATATGTCGAAAAAACATGACCATGGTTGCCGGTAATGATTATCCATGGTGATGCGGAACCGTTAACGGTTGTCATAGGTGAAATGCCTATCCGGTTAAAATTATATTGACATGTTTGTTATTAATTGATAGCGGATATTCTTCGTTTCATGGAATGGTTTTTCAGTTCAGACAGAGATTGTTGGTGTATTTGTGGTATTTGTGCTTTGATTTGAGGGGATGGGATGGCAGGAGTAAGTCAGCGAGATTATTGCGGACGGAGCGGCTCTTTTTGTATATTTTGCCTGCATTATGCGGCTATTAATTGGTCATACGGGAATGCGTGTAACAGACCCTGCTCATAGAAAGTAATTTTATGGGTGGGGTTTTTTGTTTTCAGGGAGCAGTAATTATGCCCATAGAGGGCAGAATCAATGTTTTAGAAAAGGAGGAATGACATTGAAAGAACGATTGAGGGTTGAGAATCAGGCTCGAGCGAACTCGATGAAGCCGGGCA
>JAITWQ010000036.1 GCA_031285215.1 Syntrophobacterales bacterium
GGGCATCGCGGTGAAATCCCTGCCGTCTGCCCGTCATGAATATCACTATGAGCCGGGGGAAGGTTTGCCCGTGGCAACGATTAACTTTGGTGAACAGAAAGATATTCCCGTCGGGACTGATCTTCTCTTTAAGATAGATAATCTTCCCGCCGCCCATTTTTATGTGTCCATGGGGGAAGATTTTTCGGTTCCTGCACCGTTGTCAAGTTTCGCCGCCCTGGCCGGGGCAACCATGCTTTTACATCTTTCGTCTTCACCTGCGGCCATCGGAGAGGAAAAGCGCCGCCATGATCTTGCCGCAGCCCATTCCATCCGCTGCTGCGCCGCTTGTCTGCGCTCCGCTTCCGGCGGCGGGGAATCAAGTACAGATCTGGCTTGGGATGGTCAGGCCATGATCTATGAAATGGGAGATTGCCTGGCCTCGGCCAAACGGTTTGCCATGGCGCCCCGTCTGATTTTTGCTGATATTGATCTGGATCGCCTGGCACAGGAACGGATGCGCAACATTAGCTTTGCCCGGAATGGGCGTCAACATGGCGAATATTTGCGCCGTTTTCGCCCGATTTCATTTTCCGTTGCTCTGCCTTTTCATGACGAGCTTCTTCTGCAGCGGGAATTGCCGCGTTTTCCCTGCGTTCCCTCCGATGCGGATGTACGCCGCCAGTGGTGTTTGGAAGCGTTTCAAATTCAAACCCAGGGACTTGCCAAGCGTCTTGTTTCTTCCGGTATTCAGAAGGTGGTTCTTGGTGTTTCCGGTGGTTTGGACTCCACTTTGGCCTTAATAGCTGTCGTTTTTACCATGGATCATCTGGGCTATCCGCGAACGAATATCAAAGCCTATACCATGCCCGCCTTTGGTACAACGGAAAGAACCCTTAACAATGCCCGCCAGCTGATGAAGGAACTCGGCGTTGATGCCCACGAAAAAAATATTGAAACCCTTTGTTTGCAGATGTTACGGGATATCAATCACCCCTTCGCGAACGGGCAGTCCATTTATGACCGGACGTTTGAGAATGTTCAGGCCGGTGAGCGCACTTCTCTTCTGTTTCGTCTGGCCAACCAGGAAGATGCTCTGGTGGTCGGCACCGGCGACCTTAGCGAACTCGCCCTGGGGTGGTGTACCTATGGCGTGGGCGATCACATGTCTCATTACAATATTAATGCCAGTATTCCCAAAACCCTCGTGAGCCACCCCCTCTTGTGGTCGGCGGAAGATGAGCGGATTTCTGCGGAGGCCAAGCGGATTATTTGCGATATTCTGCAAATGGACATCAGTCCGGAGCTGATTCCCGGTCAGGACGGCGAACAATCTGTGCAAAAAACGGAAGACGTGATAGGGCCTTATGAATTGCAAGACTTCCACCTCTTTTATACTCTTCGTTTTGGTTATCTGCCCACCAAAATTGCCTTTCTCGCCTACTGCGCCTGGCACGATGTCCACAAGGGAACATGGCCCGGCACCCCGGATCATAAAAAACATGCCTATTCCCTTAGCGAAATCAAAAAGTGGCTGCGGATCTTTCTTTGCCGCTTCTTTCAAACAACGCAATATAAACGTACCTGTGTTCCCAACGGGCCCAGTATTGACCCCGCAGCGTCGCTTTCCCCGCGGGGAAGTTACTGCGTACCCAGTGATAGCGAGGCGGCCATCTGGCTGGCAAATCTCAATGAAGTTCCCGATGATTTGTAATTCTTATGTGGGTTGCGAAAATTCCCCTTCGTTGGTCACGGCAAGCGGCGTCTTCTTCGCAAAAAGAGAAAAAAATTTGTAATTTTCCCTATTTTCCCACAGCATGACCTTTAATTTCGCTTGCTTTTTTTTTTGCCTTTCTATAAGAAAACCTCCCTTAGAGGTGTCTTGCGTAAGTAAGGTTTTTTGATCATTTATAATGTTTTTGCCGGATCGTGGTTTTCCCAAATCTCCATGAGAAAGCAAACAAGATTTGTCTGATAAATCATGTGGTTCTGATTTCAGATGGGGCAATTAAAGATTGGAGTGGTAATCTTTTGTTTCTGCCAAATCCGAAATTACTTTCTTTTATATAGAAACCAACCACCATGTTTTGTCGGCAGACGAAAATACGCAGTAACGCAATTCCTTGGAAGGAGGGTTATATGGGACTGAAAAAAGGGAATCAACACATTCAAAAACAGTATCGAGAGCTGATGGAACGGTGCCAAGTTCACCTTGAAGAAATGGATCGTACTTTACCCGAACCGGTAGAGGATTTAAACACCGTTTTGGAAGATCGGGGCGTGAGCAGACGAAGTTTTCTCAAGTGGACATCCATGATGACTGCCGCTCTTATGCTGCCTCCTGTTTTCAAGCCGATGGTAGCAAAGGCAGCAGAACAATTCAGCCGTCTCCCTGTTGTCTGGCTTCACCTTTCCGAATGTACGGGTTGCTCTGAGGCGCTGCTCCGTTCATCCTATCCCAATGTTGATGATATCCTTCTGGAAACCATTTCCCTTGAATATCATGAAACACTCATGGCCGCCGCGGGCGATCAGGCAGAGGCCAATTTGGAAAAGGCTATCGCCGATTTCCCCAAAAAATTCATCTGTGTTGTTGAAGGCGCCGTTCCGCTGGGAATGGAAGGAAAATATATGACCATAGGACCTCACGGAATAACAGGTTTGGAATCGGTCAAACATGTTGCTCCCAAAGCCATGGCCACTATCTGTATGGGCAGTTGTTCCGCTTTCGGCAACGTTCCCGCCGCCAGCCCCAACCCGACGAATTCCGTAGGCGTGGGAAAGGCTCTGGGGATTCAAACCGTTAATATTGCCGGCTGTCCGCCCAGTCCGACGAATTTTGTCGGCACTGTCCTTCATTTTCTGATGTTTGGCAACCTCCCCGCCTGTGATTCTCTTGGACGTCCTCTGTGGGCTTACGGAAAGAGAATTCACGACTACTGTGAACGCAGACCGCACTATGATGCCGCCGAATTCGTCGAAGAATGGGATGATGCCGGCGCTCGCCAGGGATGGTGCCTGTATAAAGTTGGCTGTAAGGGACCGTATGCCTTTGGCAATTGCAGCCGCGTACGCTTCAATGACGCAATTTCCTGGCCCGTTATGGCCGGTCATGGATGTATTGGATGCACGGAGCCAAATTTCTGGGATACGATGCAACCGCTGGAAAAACCCATTAGCCAGGGTACCATTGGCGGCGGAGAAAGAACGGTTGACGTCATTGGAACGGCCCTTGCCGGTTTGACCGTAGCGGGTATTGCTGTTCATGCGGGATTGACGGCATCAGTCCATAAAGACGACAAAAAATAATAAAATTGCCCTTGCGGCAGATTAACGATACGGAGGTACAGTATGGCCAAAAGAATAATCGTCGATCCCATTACCAGAATCGAAGGTCATTTGAGAATAGAAGTAGAAGTGGACAGTAAT
>JAITWQ010000107.1 GCA_031285215.1 Syntrophobacterales bacterium
CCACCTTCTTGACGCTTTGCCCCCTCATGCCAAATTGATTCTCCTGGGCGACCCTCATCAACTGCCATCCATTAACGCCGGCTCCGTTATCCGGGATATTTTGGCGTCGGGGACGCCCAATCATTACTCGCCAGCGTTTTCCTATCTTCTCTATACTTACACGAATGTTGAACAGGACATATTTCATTCTCAGGAAAAGGAAGGCATGACCGACTGCATGGTGGAATTCCGGCAAAATTACCGCATTCCCCAAAACTCTCCGCTGGAATATCTGCGGCAGTCCGTTTTGAAAGGAGATGCGGAAGAGTCTCTCCGTCTTTTGGAAAACACGGGCGAATCCCTGCAAAGAATCCATTTACCTCATGCCCAGGCCCTGGAAGCTTGCGTAAAAGAGAAAATCGAACCTTATTTGCGCAAATACATGGAATACATTACAGGCCGGAACGACTTAAACGAAATTTTTCCTGTCTTTGATTCCTTTCGTGTCTTGTGCGCCGTCCGTGCAGGTCTTTGCGGTGTTGACCATTTGAACAGATTAATGGAAGATTTTTTGAAGAATATCGCAAACATTCCCCACCATCGCTCCCTTTATCCGGGCAAGGCGATTATGATCACCGAAAATGATTATGGGCAGCAATTATTTAATGGCGATGTGGGCATCCTACTTTATGATCAGAAGGAACGTCATCATTGGTCTTTCTATTTTCGCAGTCCGGACGCGGACGCCCCTTTCCGGAAAGTATCGCCCTATGCTCTGCCCAAACACGAAAAGGCCTTTGCCATGACGATTCATAAAAGCCAGGGATCGGAATATGACCAGGTATTTCTCTTTCTGCCTCATCATCATTCACCTGTCCTCACGCGGGAACTGCTCTACACGGGGATAACCAGAACGAAAAGGGGGCTTGTAATTGCCGCTTCCAGAGATATTTTCACCGCTTCACTTGAGTGTCGCACCAGGCGCTACTCGGGATTGACGGAAAAATTAACTTTTAACGCAGAAAGGTCTCTCCCCCATGGCCACGGAAATTGAACGCAAATTCCTGGTGATAAGCGACGGCTGGAAAAAGGGAAATCCTCCGGGATGCTTTTATCGCCAGGGCTATCTCTCCGCCGATTTACACTCCGTAATTCGTGTTCGCACCAGTGCCGGCAGAGGATGGATCACCATAAAAAAGAAGAAGGGAAATCTGGCAAGATGGGAATACGAATACGAAATCCCTTTAAATGACGCGAGAGAAATGATGGACGAACTATGCCGTAAACCTCTCATCGAAAAGGTGCGTTATCGGATCATCTGCAAAGACAGAACTTGGGAAATAGATGTTTTTTCCGGGGCAAATCAAGGGCTGGTCGTGGCCGAAATTGAATTAGACGCTGAAGATGGTATTTTTGCCAAACCGCCCTGGCTGGGCGAAGAGGTCACCCATGATCCGCGTTATTTAAATGTTAATTTGGCTCTCCACCCCTTTTGCCGCTGGGAGTAAATGATTTTTTACGGCAAGGACGGCGCCGCGAATAAATTGGCTTGCTAAAATAATCTTGGAAAAGGTATGAGTGTCTTCTCAAATCTTGGAAAAAAATTCTGCAAACGCCGAACGTGAATGGATTATAAAATGAAAACCTTTTTTATCGCCGCGTTAACTTTCTTTTATCTGGCTTCAGTACCCGCCGGCTGCACCTCTACCGCCGTCACTATCCGTGATATCCATATTCTGCCCCAAAACCACACTTATTATCTGGCCCCGCAGACAATTTCCGTGCCGGAATCCGTGCAGGAATCGCAAGAACGTTCTTACATGACCCGCTACTTCTTTCCCTGGCATCCCGACAGAGAACCGCCGGAACAGGATATTTTTATGAGACAGTTTTTGCGTTTCACGGAAAATCCCGGTTACGGAGAGAATAAAAAAAAGCGCAGCCCCGCCTGGATTAAAGAATTGCGGCAAAACGCCGCCATGGAAAACTATCCCAACACGGACGCAACCGCCATATCCCTGATAACGGCCAATTTGCGCATCCTCCCTACGGACAAACCCGTCTATAGCACCCCGGAGGGATATCCCTTTGACAGGCTGCAGACATCATCAATCGCACCGAACACTCCCCTGCGCGTACTCCATGCCTCTGCCGACAATGGGTGGTTCCTTGTTCAAGCGCCCTATGCCCACGGCTGGATTGCCGGGCGCGACATAGCCTTTGTAGATCACAGTTTTATCCAGACCTGGAAATCCGGCAAACACGCCGTGATCATTCAGGATAAAATCCTCCTTCACGATCAGCACGGCAACTTTCTCTTCCAGGCCCCCATCGGTTCCGTTTTTCCCATTGTGAAAGAAACGGACGCCTCCTTCCAGGTTCTGGCGGCTATCGCCAATAACGATAAACAAGGAATGACCGTTCCCATTCTTCTTTCCAGAAAAGACGCCGCCGCAAGGCCCCTTCCCCTGACCGGGGAAAACGTCGCCCGCATCGCCAATGAGCTGACCAACGAACCATACGGGTGGGGAGGTTTGTATCAAAACCGGGATTGTTCGGGTATGCTCAAAGATTTTTTTGCTCCTTTTGGCATCTGGCTGCCGCGCCATTCCGCTGACCAAGCCCGCGAAGTTGGTAATTTTATTGATCTTAGCTCCCTTTCCCGCTTGGAAAAAGAAAAGAAAATTTCAGAAGAGGGTATCCCTTACCTGACCCTGTTATGGATGCGGGGTCACATTATGCTTTACATGGGCGTCCATGATGGTCACCCCCTTGTCTTTCATAATGTATGGGGAACCGTGGCCAAGAAAAGATGGAGCAAGGCCCAGCGTGTCATTGTCGGCCATGCGGCCATTACAACCATGTACCCACAGCTCACCGGGAATAGTTTCAGCCCCTTCCACGGCGATTTGATTGACAAAATCATCGGCATGACCCTGGTTCTCCCCCAAAATACGGAAGTTCCAGATTGCGGCTGCGGCCCCGGTGATGAGGATATTTAAACAACCGGTTATTATCATAGTACTCGCGGTAGGGCTGTTTTATATCTGTTTGGGTATTACTGATATGACGGTCTCGCTAATGGATAAAAACATCCTCCTTTAAAATTATTCTATAAAATCACACGGAAAAACAATCATAAAAGAGGATTCCTTGCCCAAACCATCCTTCTGGCAAAACGAAAAACCATATTATGACCTGAAAAGTTATTGGCGTAATCTCTTCGGGTGCAAAATCTACAAGCTGCAAATTGACGCCGGATTTACCTGCCCGAATCGTGACGGCCTGGTTGGTTATGGCGGCTGTACTTACTGTGATGGCCGCGGCTCCCGGTTGCGTCAGCAAGGAGTTCTTCCTTCCGTGTCCGCCCAGCTTCATCTGGGGAAACTTCACTATGAAAGGCTGCGCGGCGCTCATCGCTATATCGCCTATTTCCAGACTTTTACCAATACTTACGGGCCATTGGCCCATCTTAAAGCTTTGTACGACGAGGCTTTGTCCACAGACGGCGTTATTGGCTTATCCATCGGTACACGTCCCGATTGCGTCCCCGCAGAAGTGTTAGATCTGCTGCAGGAATATGCCCGCCGTTATCATATCTGGCTTGAATTTGGTTTACAGACCATAAACGAGAAAACGCTTTTATCCTTAAATCGGGGTCATACGGCGGCCCAGTTTACCGATGCGGTAGAACGCGCTAAGGACAGGGGAATTCATATCTGTGTGCATCTCATTGTGGGGCTGCCGGGAGAGTCGTGGGACGATGTTATGGAAACAACGCGGGTCTTAGCCTCCCTGCCCGTCAATGGCGTCAAAATACATTCTCTACTGGCCCTCCGGGAGACCCCTCTGGGAGAGGCTTTTACGAACGAAGAAATCAGCCTTATTTCACGGGAGGACTATGTCCGCACTGTTTGTGACATTCTGGAACGCCTGCCTGCATCTATTGTGGTGCAGCGTCTCACCGCCGACGGTTACGGGGATATCTTTCTCGGGCCGTCGTGGGCCGCTAATAAGTTGGAAGTTTTAAACGCTATTCATGACGAATTCCGGCGGCGGGGTACCTGTCAAGGCTGCCGCTATCCATAAATTTACCAAAACCTCGCTCCGGAAAAGCTGCGGGGCAAATCACGGCAGTTTTAGTGCATGTGCTGTTCCTGATCAGATTGTTTCATCCCCTCCATTGTCATTTTGCTGGCCTCTACAATGGCCTGGATCATCATTTCCTGGTTTTTCCGGCTGCTGATATATGCTTCGTCATCTTCATCAACTATAACGCCTATTTCCAGCAATACGGCGGGTATTTTCGTGTTCTTTAACACCACTAATTCATCGAACCGATAGATTCCCAATTTTTCATCAAGTAATTCGCGGTTTTCACCGGGAATATTTTCTGCGTGATGCAAGGTTGGCTGGCGTCCAAGCTCTGACAGGTGTTTTCCGAGCTGCTGTGCGAAAAGCCAGGAGTGATTAAATTGCGCGTTATCCCGGGAAACAAAAATAGAATAACCCGCGATTTTCTTTTTGGTTCGATAAACTGTTTTTTCGTTTAAAGTGAATTTATCCAGATAAATCAATTGGGCGGAATCGTGATGCAAGGAAAGAAACAAATCCGGCTTTAAACTGTTCGCCAATTCCGCTCTTGCTTTCAGTGGTATTGATTGACCGGGCTGCCGGGTTAATTCAACATGAAAGGCGGCTTTTTGCAGGGCTTCCGTCAACCTGGCCGCAAACCGGTCATTGTAATCAACTTCGTAAATCCCGCGGATACTAATCGCCCCGCCATTCAGAGGATTATGCCCGGGATCAAGCAGAATAACCGGCTTTGGAGCGTCCGCCGCAAAAGCGGCATAATTCCAGATACACCCTGACAGTAATAAAACACACAGCAAAACCGCCCTTGGCATGGATGCCTATTCCCAGCTTTTTTGACCGATTTTGTCATCCCGGCAGGTACCGGCCCTACATTCACGTAAGCGGTCACGCAGATATTCGGTACGGTCACGATTCAATCTGTAATTGCAATCTACATTAATAGTACCTGCTACAGGCTGGCAGATGTCATCACGATATTCCATCCATTCGCGTTGAACTAAAGTTAATTGCTCTCTGGCGTGTGTTTTGATAACCTTGCGCAAATCTTTATACACCGTATTCAATTCATTATCCGATTCTATAAATAATTTTGCGAAACAGTAAGTCCGGTCATAACTCGTCTTGTATTTATCACATTCTCCCTCCGCAATGGCAATTTGCGGGGAGAAGAGCAATATGGCACCAATCGTAAAAATGCGGAAAATATGTTTCATACCTGTTCCTCCTGCAAAAAATTTACATTTCATTATTTTTTAAAAATAACACCAATGTTGAATAAAATCAAGCGCGCAAGGGCCGCTTTCTTAATTTGAAATAATTCCAATAATTTGATTGGGGAATAACATGGATTTGCCATAAATTTATTTGACTTGCGGAGGTGATGTCAGTATAAGTCCCTGTTGGCGTTCAGGCTGCCCGTGGGGTAAAAAATCATGGTTCGTTATTAAATTCCTCTCCATGGGGCCGGGCGGATGGGATGATTTCCTTAATCAGTAACTCTTTGCGGGTATTCCTGCTTTTTCCGGACAGGTGCTATGTTTGATTATCTTGTAAAAAAAGTATTCGGCTCAAAAAATGATCGTGAAGTTAACAGATTATCACGTATCGTTCAGGAAATTAACGATCTTGAACCATCAATACAGGCTCTTGACGACGATCAGCTCAAAGCCAAGACGGATGAGTTCAGGGAAAAGCTTTCACAGGAAGCGACCCTTGATGACATTCTGCCCGACGTCTTTGCCGTGGTGCGTGAGGCGGCGAAACGCACCGTGCAGATGAGGCCTTTTGACGTCCAGCTCATTGGCGGCCTTGTTCTCCACGAAGGGTGCATTGCCGAAATGAAAACGGGAGAGGGAAAAACTTTGGCCGCGACCCTTCCCCTTTACCTGAACGCCCTTTCCGGCAAAGGCGCTCATCTGGTAACGGTAAACGATTATCTGGCCAGACGGGACGCCAATTGGATGGGCCCCATTTATAATTTTCTGGGCATGTCCGTGGGCGTCATTGTCCATGGCATGGATGATCAGGAAAGAAAAGATGCTTACAGCGCCGATATAACATACGGAACAAATAATGAATTTGGCTTTGATTACCTGCGGGATAATATGAAATTTACCCTGGATGATTACGTTCAGCGTGATTTTAATTACGCCATCGTTGACGAAGTGGACAGTATTCTGGTTGACGAGGCCAGGACGCCCCTGATTATCTCCGGCGCTTCGGAAGAATCAACGGATAAATATTACCGCATCAATCAGATCATTCCCAAGCTTCACGCCGAAAGCGACTATACGATTGATGAGAAGTCGCGCACCGTCGTCCTGACGGAAGAAGGCGTCAGCCGCGTGGAAGGATTGCTGAATGTGCAGAACCTCTATGAGCCAAAGAATATTGAGATTCTCCACCATGTCAATCAGGCTTTAAAGGCCCATATGCTCTTTAAAAGGGACGTTGACTATCTGGTTAAAGATGAACAGGTCATTATTGTTGATGAATTTACCGGCCGTATCATGCCGGGGCGGCGGTACAGTGACGGGCTGCACCAGGCCCTGGAAGCCAAGGAAAAGGTTAAAATCGAACGGGAAAACCAGACGCTGGCCTCCATTACCTTCCAAAATTATTTCCGCATGTATGGAAAACTCGCCGGAATGACGGGAACCGCCGATACGGAAGCGGCAGAGTTCAAAAAGATATATAATCTTGATGTTGTCGTTGTGCCCACGAATATGCCCATGATTCGGGATGATCATCCCGATGTGGTCTATAAGACGGAAAAGGAAAAATTCAAGGCCGTTGTGGAAGAGATCAAAGAACTGCATAATAACCAGCGTCCCGTTCTTGTGGGAACCATTTCCATCGAAAAATCAGAGCTTCTCAGTAAGTATCTGACCAAGATAGGCATTCAACACAACGTTCTCAACGCCAAGAACCATGAAAGGGAAGCGGAAATTATCGCCAATGCCGGCCAAAGAGGAATTGTGACCATTTCTACCAATATGGCGGGGCGCGGTACCGATATCAAACTGGGCGATGGCGTTGCCGAACTTGGGGGACTGCATATTTTGGGAACGGAGCGCCACGAAAGCCGCCGCATTGATAATCAGCTTCGCGGCCGTTCCGGACGTCAGGGGGATAATGGATCTTCCCGGTTCTTCCTGTCGCTGGAAGATGATTTGCTGCGTATTTTTGGCGCCGAAAAAGTCGCCACCGTCATGGATCGTCTGGGAATCGAGGAAAATGAACCAATCGAACACAAATTCATCTCCAAGGCCATTGAAAACGCCCAGAGGCGTGTGGAAGGCCAGAATTTCGAGATACGAAAACATTTGCTGGACTTTGACGATGTAATGAACCGCCAGCGCCAGGTGATTTACGAGCAGCGGCGAAAGGTACTGCGGGGGGAAAATCTTTGGGAGGATCTTACGGAAATAATGGGAGAAGTGGCGGAAAATCTTGTGGACGATTTCATTGATCCCAAGGCCCATCCCGACGATTGGAACTTAAAGGCCATGGATGAGGCCATTTTTAAGCAATTTGCCTTAAAAACCGGCTATGCAGCCCAAACCGATAACGGGGACAGAAACAGCTTTGTTGATGATATTGTTGAGGCGGCGACAAAACTTCTGCGGGATAAAGAGGCGGAGTTCAGCGTACCCCTGATGGAGCATCTGATTAAAATAGTTATGCTCCAGTCCATTGATACCTGCTGGAAAGATCACCTCCTTGGCATGGATCATTTGAAGGAGGGAATCGGCCTGCGCGGATACGGACAGAAAGACCCTGTCCGGGAGTATCAGAAAGAAGGTTATAACCTGTTTATGGACATGGTGTATCGTATCAAGGAAGACACCATGGAAAAGCTTTGCTGGGTGCAGATACGCCGGGAAGAGGAAATTGAGGAAATGCGGCCCAAGGCGGTGCAAAATTACAACATGAACCGCGGCGGGGAAGCGCCAGCTCCTGCTACAATAAAAAGGCAGGGGGAAAAGGTGGGGAGAAATGATCCCTGCCCCTGCGGCAGCGGAAAAAAATACAAGAAGTGCTGCGGCCAGTATGACCGGCGGCCAGCTTGAAAATGGCTGTTTTGAATTATCCAAAGAGAGTGAGATGATGAATCAGGAATTTATCGTGCCGGGATTTCTGGCCGGTGGGATACACTGCGGCATAAAGGCGGACGGAAACAAGGATCTGGCTCTCATTTTTTCCCCGGCGGCAGCTACGGCATCCGGCGTTTTCACCAAAAACGCCTTTAAAGCCGCTCCCGTTCTTCTTGATCAGGAAAGAATGAAACATGGAGCGGGTCAGGCTGTTGTTGTCAACAGCGGCGTTGCCAATGCGGCGACGGGCCTTGAAGGGCTGGACGATGCCCGCCGTGTGTCATCCTTTGTCTCCAAAGAGCTGCGTATTGCCGACGAAATGGTCTTTGTTGGCTCCACGGGCGTGATTGGGGATCGTATTCCCCTTGGCAAGATACAA